>JAJAYX010000001.1 GCA_026785985.1 Rudanella sp.
GGGTTTGGGGATAGCCCTGTTCCGGCTGACAATGACTATTCGGTGGATGCCATGACCGACGATGTGGTTCGGTTGATGGACGAGCATGATGGGCCATTCGTCGTGGTGGGGCATTCGATGAGCGGCAAAGTGGCCCTGAATCTGGCTTCGCGGCAACCGGATGGCTTGCTGGGTTTAGTGCTACTGGCTCCCTCTCCCCCTTCGCCAGAGCCGATGGACGAAGCCGAACGGCAACGGTTGCTGACTACGCACGGCCAACGGTCGGAGGCAGAGGAAACCCTGAAAAAGATCACGGCGGCATCTATTTCAGACGTATTTCAGGAACTGATTGTTACCGACGATTTACGGTCGTCGCCCGCTGCCTGGACTACCTGGCTCGAACACGGAAGTTGCGAAGATATCAGCGACCGGATGCCGTGGGTTCAGGTGCCAATTCAGATCGTTTTGGGTAGCGAAGACGACCATATCAACGCCGAGTTGATGCAAAAAACAGTGCTGAACCATTTCCCCGATGCGCAGATAACCATCCTTGAGGGGGCTGCCCATGTGTTACCGCTCGAAAAACCAGCGGAGGTAGCCCGGGTTGTCGATACCTTTGCAACATGGCTTTTATCCAAACTGACATCTATACCATCCGGGGCTACGAAACCGATGCCACCGGCCAACTGAGTGTTGCCACGCTGATGAACTGGATGCAGGAATCAGCCAACCGAAATGCCCTCGACTATGGCATCGGGATGGCCGATTTGCGGAAACACGGCATTGGCTGGATGCTGATGCGGTTTCGACTGACCATCCACCAATATCCCCGCTACGGCGATACAGTGCAGGTTTCTACCTTTCCAACGAAGGTGGAAAAGTATTTTATTTACCGCGATTTCAAGGTAGTTAGCGCAGAGGGTCAACTACTCGCCGAAGCCGCCAGCACCTGGGTCACATTCAATATCGAACGTCGGGCCATGATTGTATTGCCCGATTTTATCCGGGCACTTGACCCACCCGTAATCGAAAACCCACTGCCTGCCCTGCCCTTGAAACCCGGTTTTCCGTGGCCCGAAACAGCTCCGACAATCACCGAACGCACCATTGGCTGGCACGATCTGGATACCAATCAGCATACCAACAACGTCAGCTATGTTCAAGCCGTAATTGAGTCGATGCCCGAAGCTACCCTGCGTGGGCAACCCCTCCGCGAACTCGATCTGTTTTTCAAAGCCGAATGCCACCTCCACGACCGCCTGCTGGTGCAAACCTGGATAAACGACGAGTCCGCACTGCATCGCCTTACCCATGCCAACGATGGACGGGAGGTGATGCTGGCGCGGACTGTCTGGCAATAATAATGTTACTGCGCGTCGGCTTTCCAGGTGTTGTTGCGGGGGTTGATGTCCGGGATTTTCTCATCGGGGTCGATCACCACCGTGCGCAGGCTGGCCGTTGTGGGTGCTTTAAATGTCCAGGAACCACCACGCTGCCAGATTTCGACGGGCAGATTAACCCGCGTTTTCTTGCCGTTTGTTTCGGTCATCTCAATGGTGGCGGGCATGGCCATTTTCTCTAAATTCTCGATAGTGATGATCGAGCCTTTGGTGGCATCATTCTCCACATACTTAACCTCCTTAACCGACTGATCGAGTTTCCAGGTCTCGTAGAAATACCCGCGCCAGAACCAGCCAAGGTCTTCGCCAGCCGCGTTCTCAATGGTGCGAAAAAAGTCATAGGGCGTGGGGTGTTTAAACGCCCATCGGTTCACATATGCCTTAAACGCATAGTCGAATCGCTCCGGGCCAAGCACCACATCGCGGAGCATTTTCAGGCCCATACCCGGTTTGTAATAAGCCAGAATGCCGAGGTTTCGGCTCTGCTGCACATCGGGAATAGTCATAATCGGCTCGCTGGGGCTGAAAAGGGCGGGGGCCACATCGTGCATGGTGCCACGTTCCCGATTGTATTCGCCCTTGTTGAAGTTCGCCGTTGACAACATGTTGATGAAGGTATTGAAACCTTCGTCCATCCAGGCAAATTTACGCTCGTTGTTCCCCACGATCATGGGGAACCAGTTATGGCCAAACTCGTGGTCGGTTACGCCCCAAAGCCCGTCTTTTTTGTCGCGGTGATCGCAAAACACAATGCCCGGGTATTCCATCCCCCCCACAACACCCGCCACATTGGTTGCCACAGGATAGCTGTACTCGAAAATGTACTTAGAGTAAAACTCAATGCAGCCTTTCACGTATTCTGTCGATCGGCCCCAAGAGTCATTGGTGGCACTTTCTGCCGGATAGGCCGACATGGCTAAAGCTGTTTTACCACTGGGCAGATTAATCTTGGCGGCATCCCAAACGAATGCCCGCGAGCTGGCAAAAGCGACATCACGGCTGTTCAGGCACCGGAATCGCCACGTCAACTGACCCGATTGTTTTGGGCGTGATTTTGCGTCAGTTACCTCTTCTTTGGTCCGAAGCATCACAGTTTTGTCGCTCTGCCGGGCCTGCGCCATGCGCTTAGTTTGCTCTTTGGTCAGCACTTCATCCGAGTTCGTCAACTCACCCGATCCCACTACGATATGATCCCAGGGAACCGTTACAGCATACTCAAAGTCGCCGTATTCGAGGTAAAACTCACCCGCACCGAGGTAGGGCAACACGTTCCAGCCCTGAATATCGTCGAACACACACATGCGGGGATACCACTGCGCTATTTCGTAGATAATTCCGTCTTTACGTGTCAACTGACCCATTCGGTCTGAGCCATATTCAGGGATTTTGAAGGAGTAAGCCAGCTTAATCTTGATAGGGTCACTGCCAGGCTTGAGAGCCTCCGCCAAACGCACTTGCAGACGGGTATCGGTAATGGAATACGGCACAGCCATTGCTTTACCTTTGCCATGCTCCACCGTTACGGCGGTAATAGTCATGCCCCCTTTGAAGTCGAGGTTGCCAAAGCGCCCACCCGTAACAGGGGTAGTTTTTGCTGCCCGCGACGTATCACTAAATGCATTTTGATCTAACTGCAACCACAAAAACGGCAACGATTCGGGCGAGTTATTTTTATACGTAATCTCAACTTCACCACTAATTTCATTCTTTTGGTCGTCGAGGCTGACATTAATTTTATAGTCAGCCTTATTTTGCCAGTAACGCGGCCCGGGCTCACCACTGCCCGTGCGATAGTCGTTACCCGGCTGCATGTTGAACAAAGGATGGAACAACTCTTTCGGGTCGTATTTAGAAGTTGATGGCGTATTTTGTGCAACAGCCTGCCAGCTTACAAAGCAGGCTGCGGCAAGAAGGAGTTTTCTCATTGAACTCGTTTTTTGGGTAATTGGAAGCAATTTTTAGTGTTGATTATTTACATCTATAATGGTCTGTACCCGTTCGACAGGCAAATCCATCAAATCGGCGATATGTTCATTGGAATTGCCTTTTCGGTGCAGTTTAAGTACAAATTCCACCTCTTTTATCTCAATGCCTTGCTCGATACCTTGCTCAAGACCTTGCTCAATGCCTTGCTCAATGCCTTGCTCAAGACCTTGCTCAATGCCTTGCTCAAGACCTCTATTCATACCTGTCGTCCAGGCAGTATCTTCAACATTTTTGAGGTCGCGATAATATTTCACACTTTGGTGATAGGCTTCGCGTTGGTCGCTCGAAAATTGGGCAACTTCGGCTACCGTGAAGAGTTTGTCAAACACCTTTTCCTGAAGTGCTGCCGGGCGTTTTTGCAAGGTTGGTAAACACTTGAATACGTAAAGCCATTTGTCCTGCAACGTGGTCAGTTCGTGTTCTTTCTTCGTAAAATTAGGCATCGACAAGTAGATAAACGTTAGCTTATCGTAGAAGGTCTCGCCAAACTGATCCTTCAATTGAACGGTGTGAACAACGATCTTGTCTTCCTGATCTTCGTTAAACAGGAAATCCAGAATGCCTACCGTGTAAATAGGTGTCAATCGGTAGTTCCAGTCACCCCGCAAAGCCTGCTCCTGAATCGGGAAAGAAGCGTAATACAGGCTTCGATCTTTAAAATAATTCTGTTTGGCCTTTTGCACCTCCACAATGAACCGTTCGCCAGTCGAACTGATGCAATACAGGTCATACACCGCTTTCCGGTCAAGGGAAGCAGCTCCCATTTGTTCGTTTTTAGTGTACGAAAGGTCACTGATTTTATGACGTTCGGGCAAAAGGGTATTCAGGAAATTAATCAGCAAATCCTTATTCGGCTCTTCACCAAACAGTTTTTTGAAGCCGAAATCAGTAAACGGATTGATGTATTTATCTTCCATTACTCCAGGTAGTTAAGCCAGTGCTTCGAATAAGATTTCTGCCGGATGCTTGGCCGTGCGGCCCGTTCCGTCGTGAATTTGGTGACGGCACGAGGTTCCGGGGGCGGCAATGATCACGTCGGCGGGTTGCTGACGAACAGCGGGCAACAAGACCAGTTCGCCAATTTGCATCGAAAGGTCGTAGTGTTCTTTCTCGAAACCAAACGACCCGGCCATTCCACAACAACCCGACGGAATCAGATGCACCGTATAGTTTTTGGGCAACGACAATGCCTTTTTCCCCGGCACCAACGACGACACCGCTTTTTGCTGACAGTGTCCGTGCATTTTTATCAATCGTGTTTCCGTCGTAAAC
>JAJAYX010000002.1 GCA_026785985.1 Rudanella sp.
GCCTTAGCCTTACAATTTGGCCATCGTTTATCAGAGGATTTGGACTTCTTCACCCCAGAATCATTTGATAAAGAACTGGTCAAAGCCGAGTTGATGGATATTGGTAACTGGCATACGGACAGTGAGAACAAAATTGGCCTTCGGGGAAAACTTAACGGAGTAAAGATGGATTTCGTAACATACCGTTACCCATTATTGCAACCCTTCACGGTGATTGACGAGGTAAGGATGCTTGCACAAGCTGATATATCAGCCATGAAACTATCGGCTATTACGAACCGAGGGGCCAAAAAAGATTTTTACGACGTATACTTTTTAGTGCAACAACATGGTTTTGCGCAAATCTGCGACTGGTATCAGCAGAAATTTGAGACGAATAACTTACTCATGCTGCTCAAAAGCGTCACTTATTTCGATGATGCAGAGACGAGTCAAACTCCTATAGTATTAACCGAAAAAGTGAGCTGGGAATTAGTTAAGCAAACCATGCTTGATGAGGTGAATAACTACGTATAATTGACAATGACAATCAATTTCGATAAATCCCCCGACGGGCTGATCCCCGTTGTTATTCAGGACGACCAAACCGGCAAGGTGCTGATGCTGGGCTACATGAACCAGGAAGCCTACCAGAAAACCGAGGCTGAGGGCGTGGTCACGTTCTTTAGCCGGAGTAAACAACGGCTCTGGACAAAGGGCGAAACCTCCAACAATTTCCTGCACGTACGCCAGATGCTGGTTGACTGCGATGGCGACACGTTGCTCATTAAGGCCAGCCCCGACGGGCCAACCTGCCATACCGGGGCCGACACCTGTTTCGAGGAAGTGAACCAGGGGAAGGGGCAGTTCCTGAACTACTTACAGGCCATTATCCATGACAGGAAGGTGAACCCTTCCGACGTTTCCTACACAACCTCCCTGTTCAACAAGGGCATAAACAAGATTGCCCAGAAGGTGGGCGAGGAGGCCGTTGAGCTCGTGATCGAAGCAAAAGACAACAACGACGACCTCTTTCGGGGCGAAGCTGCCGATTTACTATTCCATTTTTTGGTGCTTTTAGAGCAGAAAAATATGGGTTTAGATGACATAATCGCCGTTTTGCAAACTCGCCACGCCGGAAAATAGGTTTCGGTTTTCAAGTCTGGTATTTGCATTGTTACTTTCCTGTCCGTTGTACAATCAAACTCCAAACTGAAAATGGGAATTATCGTTCGTATTCTAATTAGTGCCGTGGCAGTTTACATCGCCAGCCGGTTTATCCCTGGCATTAGAGTCTCTGGCTTCGAATCGGCCCTGATTGTAGCCATTGTGCTGGGTCTGCTCAATGCGTTTATTAAACCAATTCTGGTTATTCTGACCATCCCGATCACTATTGTAACCTTAGGATTATTCCTGCTGGTTATCAATGTGATTATGGTTTATTTGGCCGCTTATCTCGTGAGCGGATTCTCGGTGAGCAACTTCGTGGCCGCTTTGCTGTTCAGTTTTGTGGTGTCCATTGTCACGTGGATTATCGACTCGATTGTGAGTTAAGGAGTAGCTTATCCTAAACCGAATGACCACCGTAACTTCCTTCCACCACGATGTAATCATCGTTGGGGCTGGCTATGCCGGCCTTACTGCTGCCCGCGAACTCCACAGGGCAGGTAAATCCGTGCTGATTCTCGAAGCCCGCGACCGCGTTGGGACCCGCGTCTGGACTCGCCAATTTGACGATGGTTCGTATGCCGCGATATGGGCGGTGCATGGGTCGGGCCAACGCAGGATCGTATCTACGCGCTGGTAAAGGAATACGGTATTGAACCCTTTAAAACCTACGACACCGGCAAAAGTACCCAATTTTCGGGGCAAGGTAAAACGCTGTGAGGGCCTCATTCCGACCCTCTCCATCCAGAAACTTGTTGGGCAACAAAAAGCCACCATTCAATTAACAGGATGTTTTTCATTGGGTTAACCGATGAAAGATGAGTGAAAAATTTAGGCGTTTACGGCGGTAGCGTATTCCTCCACCGAGCTCAGTCGAAGGCCTGTCTGTTCCAGAATATCCGTCATGTCAATCGTATCGCCATCGGCGTATTGAAGCATCAAGCCCGCAAACGTGGCTTCAAACGGGTTGGTTGCACCCGCTTTTTGGCCCTGCAATGCACTAACCGGCACGTTTTCAACGGTGAACGGAGTGCCCGTTGCTTTTTCAAAAATCCCAATAGCCTCATTCGGGCTGAGGGGTTTGGGACCGCCGATGGCACACGCCCGGTTGTCGGCATACTCGTTTTGCAGGGCCGCAACAGCTAATTGAGCCACATCGCGAAACGAAATCCAGGTGATGGGGTTGGTGCCGTCGCCATAGATACGGGCCTGACGGTCTGGATAGTTGAATCCCAGGACCGGACTCAGCCACATCTCCATAAAATAGCTGGCCTGCAAACTGCTCCAGTTCATGCCACTGTGGGCGAGAGCAGTTTCGACGGCCTGTTTCGCATCCGAGAGCGGGAAGGTGTTGTCGGGATTGTGGGCGAACGAGATAAACACAAAGCGATTGATTCCCGCCTGCTTGGCTGCTTCCACCAGATTGAGTTGTCCCTGCCGATCAACTGTTTCGATAGAATCTCCTTCGCGCACCGAAATGATGCAGGTGGCGGTCGAAATGACCTGCGTCACCCCGGCGCAGGCTGCGGCTAACGAAGCCGGGTCTTTGAGGTCGCCAATGGCAATGGTTGCGCCCATTGATTGCAGGTGAGTCACTTTCTGGGAGTCCGAATCGACCCGGACTAAGGCGCGAACTGGTTTGTTTTGTTCGGCCAGCAGGCGACAAACTTCGGTGCCGACTAAGCCTGTTGAACCAGCGACAAGTATCATGGTTTAGGTTGTTTTAAGGGTAAGAAATAGAATTAAAAGGAGCGTGGGCAAAGGGTTGCACCGACGCGACGAGGCCCCTCAGAAAAAGCAGTACATCCGACTCGACCGGATATTGTAGCATTTTGTTTGTCAGGCCATTACTGCCGTGCTGATTTGCTGCATCATTCCCACTGAATCAACTTCCATCCAGTGGTTTACGATCATCCCGTCGGCCAGTTCATACACAATCACACCCGTAAAATTGACGTGATTGCCCGTGGGTGGGCAACCGAACAAATCGCCGGTATGCTGCCCTTTTACCCGGAACCGCACCATCACTTTGTTACCGTCGGCAATGATGTCTTCGGGGATAAAATCATAACAGGGAATCCCGGCTTCAAACACCTGAATGTGGCCTTTCAACTCCATGTCGGCATCTGAAATATAGCGATCGAGCAATTCCATTGGCTTGATCGCTACATGCACGGCCTTTATGTACTCGGTAATGCGTTGTTTGTTTTGTTCGGTTGTCATGCGGTGTTCGGTTTATGTTTGTGGATCAAAGGTAGGCACGGCCCCAAAGCAGGTCTTGTAAAAAACGGACATTTTGCAAAGTATGAAATCGGTTTTGGGGCAAAACGATACTCAGGCTCTGGTCAACTGCTTCACAAAGCTATCGTGATCCCAATTGACGCTGACGTGCGTGATTTTGTCGTCGTTGTCGAACCGAAACACAAATACGTGATCGGTGTTGAACCGTAATCCCTGATTGGCAATGCCCACGCACTCTTTGGCTTGGGTTCCGAAGATGGCTACCCGGCAGGTCACCTCGTCGCCATCGGTAGTGAGGGTATCTACCGTGTTGTCAATGTCGGGGAAACAGTCCATGAAATATGCCCAGGTATTGAGGCCGAGTTCGTGGTAGACACCGTTGCCAGCCTCGCCGAGGGGCAAAAAAGACACGGCGGCTTCGGGTGTGGCAAGGCCCGCCATGCGGTCGGTTTCGAGGTCTTGGTAGGCTGAGAAAAACTCAAGGCAGGTGCCTTTTCGGGTCAGTTCGGTAAGGGATTTCTGTTGGATAGTTTCCATGATTATCAGGGCTTTACGTGTTAAGATTATTTGTTTGTGTTGGCTTTGGCATATACTTCGCGCAGCTTGCCTTCCCAGCCTTCCTGCACGAACCGGCCATTCTGAACCGTCATTTTGAACCGCTCAACGTTGCCCTTCCGTTTGCCGTCGGCCTGCCACGACCAGAATTCGTTGGTTTCGGTCAGGGTTTTGCCATCGAACTGATACCGGGCCGCGCCCGCCCCGTCGAAGCGTTTGGTCTTTGGGAAATAATACGCATACATCACAATTGGGTAGCTGAAAATCTTGACCACCTGCGCGTCTTTGTACTTGCCTTCGCCAAACCGGCTGGCCCCACCCCAATACCCTTCTTTCATGAACCAAACGCCTTCCAATCCGTTGTTTTTCAGGGATTCTGTGGCCGCTAGGCGTTCCGAAATTTCGTTGATGGGGTAGTTCTTGTACTTCTCTGAGTTCATCACGCCGTATTGCTCGTACTGCTTATCGCTCACCTTGTAGTCGAACGAAAACACGTTGCCCACCGCCGTCGAATCCCAGGAGTAGAACCCGACTGTCTCAACGTATTTGCCGTCTTTGAGGGCGTAAGTGCCCCACAAGCCCCGTTGAACGAGGGCCGCCCAGCGCGTTTGTCGTCGTAAAAAGCCCCGATCCAGTAGCCGTCGCGGAACACTTTCACCACCGTTACCGAGTCGCGGGGTTTCCACTCGGTCATGGAGCCATACTTATTTTTCGTCTGCCGAAAGGCTCCGTTTAGTTTGCTCGCGGGTTCGTCGGCCATCAACGCGGCTAACAGTAGGGTAAGGCCAAACCCGAATAGTAGTTGTTTCATCGTCAGGGTGTTGTTTGATTGACGATACAAAGGTGGTGGGTCAAAAACGGGCGTGATTGTAAAAATGAGACATTCTTAGGCCAGGTCAGGCCCGTAGAAACTGCCCCAAC
>JAJAYX010000003.1 GCA_026785985.1 Rudanella sp.
GACAGTATAAAGTAAATGTTCGGGCGGGCAATTTGCCTTCCGGGCTTTATATTTATCAGATTCAGACTGATAACGGCTCTAAATCAATCCGTTTGATCAAGCAATAGTTTACAATCATTTTTTGTACAAAAAGGGGAGACAGCTTGTCTCCCCTTTTTGCGTTCATCCAGTTTTAGATTCCAGTCCCATTCAGGCAGATTTCCGCCACTGAATTCGTTCTACACAGAAAGAAGCATGAAAAGCCGTATGTTTGTACCTTACGCAGGGTAGAAGCTATATCTAACGGAATGACGTTTAGGGAAAGAATTATTCTGCAAATCGTTGTTATTCTGATCGTTGCCTCGTCAATAAAGTCGCAATCGTTTAAAATACCCAACCATTACGAGGCAGAAATTGGCGGCTACACAGCCGCAGTAAATAGAACTCCATTTTGGCAACAGGCCAATCAGTATGGAATCGTACCGACTAAAACCCCCATTCTAACGCTTCGGGCAAGTGCTTATGCCGGGTATGATTCGGCGCGCATTAACGCGCGAAAATTGGACTTTGGCTATGGGGTTCGTTTGGTTGGCAACGTGGCCTCTGGCAGAAACGTGCTGTTGCCGGAATTATACCTAAAAGCTCGCTACATAGCCCTGGAATTGTCGGTTGGTCGTCGGCAGGAGGTTTTAGGATTAGTCGATTCAACTCTTAGTTCAGGGTCTTATAGCTGGTCTGGAAATTCGCTTCCCCTGCCTAAGATTCAATTAGCCGTGCCATCGTTCACGGCTATCCCGTTTACAAAGGGCTGGGTATCGTTCATGGGATCATTTGCGCACGGTTACATGAACCCAACAGGATTCGTGAATCATTCGATGCTACACCAGAAAACGCTCTATCTGCGGGTTGGGCGGCAAAAAGATGTGATCAGGCTCTATGGTGGCTTCACCCATCAGGCAATCTGGGGGGGTAAGATCGACAATCTGGCTTTGATCAATAATCCGGATATTGCTAAAGAGAATCAATTGCCCTCCCGGTTCAGGGATTACATGTATGTGGTAACGGGGCTACGTTTACCCGGCCCGGATGACCAAAATCGACTGACCAACTTTGATTATACGAATCGAATCGGAAATCACCTGGGCAACGTAGATATTGGGGCTGATATTGATTTAGTCCGGTATAGTTTGTTCGTGTATCGACAAAGTTTCTTCGATGATGGATCACTTTACTATTTGCTTAATATAGCTGATGGCCTCAACGGGATTCGTTTACGACGGAATAACCCGGATGCGTTGGTTCGGGATTTGCTGGTTGAATTTTTGAACACAACGAGTCAGGGTGGATCGCAATTTGTGATTGATGATCCCTTGCGTCGGGGCGCGATAATTACTTTAATCATTCACAATTTCGGGATGGCTGGTCTTACAAACAGCGCGGAATTGGCACCCCTTTCATAACGCCGGCCCTCGGCCCCAATGGTGAATGGCCCTACGGAAACTTCACAAATAATAGTCGGGTGCGTGTGGCTCACATCGGTCTTTCCGGTAGTTTTCCTACAGCGGGGAAATTCTTTTTGGCTGACCGTTTGCAGTATCAGGCAAAATTTTCGATGAGTCGGAACTACGGTACGTATGATTCGCCATTCAGTCCTCCAAAGGATCAGTTCTCTGGAATTATTGCTTTTTCTGCCCCGCTTACCATTTTAGATGGGTTATTGGTAACCAGTTCAGTAGCCGTAGATGCCGGGCAGTTATACGCAAACAATATTGGCTTGTACATAGGGGTGCGCAAGGTTTGGCACAATATTGGTACTCGCTAAGTGACTGATAATTTGGTTAGTAAGATTGTCTCAAATCAGAATTATCCATTAATTTTGTTTTTCCAATTAGAGGGCCGTTCAGTAAGTTCTTAGCAGGGAAGCAACCATTTTGACCTAACTTTAGGTTCTGCATAGTGGGTGGCAGGTGGGTTGGAGCAGTTTGCTGAAGGGCAGTAAATTTTAAGTGGAATGAAACACAGGTATTCAGTTATTTTTTTGCCACTCCATATTCTGGCGGACTTTTTCTGCCTGAACGGTTCTTTTGTGGCAGCTTATTTCCTCAAGTTTGGCTCAGTCGATGTACTCAGCGAGCCTTCTTATGCCTCGTTGTTACTGGTTTTTAATATAGTGTGGCTGGTCATTGCTAGTATCCTGAAACCCTATTCGTTTCCCCGTCAGTTGTTTAAGGTAGATCATTTGCTAAAAAAACAACTAACCCTCATTGCTTTCCACATAGCCGTTATCTCCTTATACTGGGTTCTGGTTCGGGGGTACTATTTTTCACGGGAACAATTACTGTATACATACCTGCTCTTTTTTGCTGTTGGTGCCATATACCGCATTGGTGGTTTGCTGTTTCTCCGTGAATTCCGCTCCCATGGCTACAATAACCGCCGGTACGTGGTGGTTGGATACGGCAAATTGTCAAAAACCATTACCCGATATTATGATACCCATCCCGAAATGGGGTATCGCTTCTCTGGTTTCTTTGACCACCCATCCAGCGAAAACCAAGCTGTTCTTAAAGGTCGCTACGAAGATTTAGCCGACTATATTCGGGTTAATAACATTGACTGTGTGTACTGTTGTTTGCCTTATATTGACAATGCCTACCTGCGTTCTCTTGTCGATAATACTGAGTCATTGAATTATCAGGTTAAACTGCTGGTCGATTTCAGAGGCTTTTTATCGAGAGGGGCTTCGGTTGAGTACCATGATTTTTTGCCCGTTCTTAATTTATCTCCGCAAATACTGTCCGATTTCCGGGTCAATACCCTCAAGCGTGGATTCGATATTGCTTTCTCGCTGGGAGTTATTGTTTTAGGTGCTCCCATTTACGCGCTGGTTGCCGGATTAACTCGTTTTACCTCAAAAGGGCCGATCCTGTATGCTCAGGAACGAATAGGCCGTGACGGCAAGCCGTTCACGATCTATAAATTCAGGAGCATGTATGTCAATGCAGAACTGGGAGGTCCATCCCTTTCTCAGGGACTACAGGATCGTCGTATTACACCCTGGGGTCGGTTCATGCGCCGGACCCGGATAGACGAGTTGCCACAATTCTTTAACGTGCTGCTGGGTGATATGTCCGTTGTTGGGCCTCGGCCAGAACGCCAGTATTTTATTGATCAGATTGTTGAGTTGGCTCCTGAATATAAAAATCTACTGCGCGTCAAGCCCGGAATCACGTCGATTGGGCAGATCAAATTTGGTTATGCAGCCAATGTCGAGGAAATGGTAAAGCGGCTTCGTTTCGACTTGTTGTATCCCGAACGTCGCTCTTTTTTCCTGGATGTCTGGATTATTGCTCAGACTGTTCGAGTGATGATGCAGGGACGCGGGCAGTGATCTCAATTGAACAAATCTAACAGACCACTGACAGGAGCCATAAGCTCCTGTATCAGTGGTTTTTTCTTACAAAACCATACAAATCCTGTAGACCCATAAGATTTTACAATAAAAACCATTGAAAAAGCGACCTGAATGCATATTTTTGTGAACATTCAATAAGAAGTAAACAATAACAGCGTACCAGATAGCGTAATAAAATCAGTTCTCATAGAGGAGTTTGCAGGCCTTTTGTTTTGACTCAACTATACTAAAGCCGGGGTGATTGTGGTGAAAGACATATTATCGAACTGTTCCCTAACGGTCCATCGACCAACTATCTGGGTTTTCCTTGCAGGAATTTTAGGGGTATTCCTATCCTGCGGACAAAATCCGCAACAAAATCTCAACCAATCGGCACGGGAATTGCGAAACTGTGCCGATGACCAAAAGTTGTCGGCTGAGGAGTTAGCCTCGCTGCGTCAGTCGATTAATGCGGACGAAAAAACAAAACGTATCGAAGCGATTATTGACGAAAAAATTCGGGCTGGTCTGAATGGGAACGTGCTGGTGGCTCAGAAAGGCATTGTTTTGTATAAAAGATGCAATGGATTTGGTC
>JAJAYX010000004.1 GCA_026785985.1 Rudanella sp.
CTGCTTTGTATCTCCCACTTCTGCCAGAAGAGAGAAACCGACTAAGCGAGTCAGAAATAGATTTTCGGAAAGCATTGGAGAAAGAAGCTCTTCGGATTACAGGGAATAGCACAGATGTAAAGACAGGCCGTATTGCCCGTTATACACCTTCGGGCAGAATAACGATGACGGACAACAGATTAGGCATAATCGGCGTGGAAGGTGTCAGAGTACGGGCCAATCGGTGGTTTACTACCCACGAAGCAATAACCGATGTGAACGGATTTTTCATGATGGATGACACGTTTGATAATCCATGTAACTACAGTATCAAATGGGAACGGGCTGATTTTGACATTTTGGAGGGTGGTTCTTTAGCCAGCTTTCAAGCGTATTACAATGGTCCCAAACAGTCAGGCTCATGGAATCTAAATATTGATGGAGGTCAATCGCTTATGTATGCTGCCATTCACCGGGCTGCCATCCGTTATTTTTACAAAAATAACGACCTTCGGACACCTCGAAATGGTTCTTTTTGGAGCCGAGTGTCTATTGCTGCCTATGATTGGGAAAGCCCCCCTTCTAATGGCAGTTTTGATGCGGATGGTTTTCAAACTGTTTGGTTGGATTACCCGGACATTCGTATTTATAGACCGAGCCGAGGGCCATATGCCCTATACTCTACAGCAATTCACGAATTAGCCCATGCTTCTCATTGGGCAATGGATCGTTGGAACAACCGAAATAGTGATAAAATCATCAACGAAAGCTGGGCAAGGTGTGTACAGTGGCACTTTACCAGTTTAGAATATGGAAACAACTGGGACAGCGGTATTCAGTATTCTAACCCAACCGTTCAAGATAATTTTGATAATGTCTACACTCCAATTTTTATTGACTTGATTGACAACGTCAACCAAGCAGGAAACACGTACTTTAGTGAGATTTTCAATCAAAACAGAACAGCCCCAGCCTTCATGGTTGACAATGTCAACGGGTACTCGATTAGACAGTTAGAGGATATTCTGGTTGGCTCCCGCACCATGTTGCAACTACGGGATAACCTTCGAGACGCTTACGTGAATCCGACCGAAGGTGACCTCAATCAGCTTTTTGCAAGTTATGGATTTCAATAGATAAAAACGGTGTTGCAAAATTCGACAATTGCAACACCGTTTTGTTTTAAAACTTTCGAACCATGAAACACTCTCTCGTCCTCATCTTAGTCTTAGTCACTGCACTATCTTGTCGTAATATAGTTGACCTGGGATCAACGTTGACCTTGATAGCCAAAAATGAATCCAACCACTCGGTTTTGGTCGATTTCTTCCCAAAACCAGGAACAGGTAAAGGGCTTGACGATATTAATCTACTTCCAAATTCGCAACAGGAGCGCGTGATGCGACTGGAAGCAGGTATCGTCTTCCCAAGCTCTAACTTCACTTTCGTCTCCTATGGTGAAATGGATTCTATCCGGGTTGTTTTCGATAACCAGCGATATCTGTCGTTTAGTATGCCAACCAATGCCAGCGAATGTACGATCCCTTACAACATATTTTGTGCTGATAAACAGACCTGTACAAAATCATCGGAGCAAAAGGGGCAGTGTGTATATGTCATAACCGAGGCTATGTATCGGGTAGCCAAGAAATTGTAACAGAAGGCCTGTTTCGCTCAACTCACCCCAATCCCCGTCGTAACACGAGTGCGATGGGTTCGCTCAGTTGCGCCCGCACGAGCCGGAGGTGCGGAATGCGTAAGCCTTCGTCTAATTTTTCAAAATAGGCCGCTGCCTGTTGCTGCACGGTTTCGCGGATGGCATCGGCCTCCAATTCAACTTCGCGGCCCGTTTCCAGATCCTGAAACCGAAAGAAACCCGTCATCGTGAAGTCTATTTCCTGATCGCCAAGCACCTGAAACAATAGTATTTCCCGGCGTGGGTGGGCCAGGCTTTGCACCAGCGAAAGCCACTCCTCGTTCACCTGCAACAGGTCGGAGACCATAATTAGCATCTCGTTTGCTTTGGTACCAAACGCGGGCAAAGCCGGTTCTGAGGGGCTCCACTCGCCCGCTGCTTCGGTCTGTTCCAGAGCCACAACAATCTTCTGAAACCGTGATGATGCTTGCCCACGACCCGACGGGACCAATGGCCTTACCACACCATTTTGTAGCCCGTATAAACTCATGTCGTCGCCCTGTCGAAAGCCCAGATAGGCCAGCGAAGCCAACACAATTTTGGCATAGTTCAGCCGCGAAACGCTGTTTTCCGTGTAATTCATCGACCCCGACAAATCGATTAGAAACCGAATTTTCCGGTTGCTTTCCGTAGTCGATTCGCGCACCATGTGGCGTTCAGTGCGGGCCAGCAGTTTCCAGTCGATGCGTTTGGGGTCGTCGCCAGGTTGGTAATGTCGGTATTGTTCAAACTCGGCTCCCACGCCCGTTCGCCTGCTCGTGTGCAAGCCCAGCCGCAACTCTTCGCTCATGAGTTTGCTCACGAGGTGCAGGTCGTTCAGGCGCAGAAAGTCAATCGTCGTCACGGTTTCAACAGTTCATCAATCAGCTTATCGGTCGTGATTCCTTCGGCTTCAGCGCGGAAATTGAGGGCGATGCGGTGCCGCAACACCGGGTAAGCCAGTATGCGAATGTCGTCGGGAATTACCGAAAACCGCTCGTTTAGCACGGCGCGGGCCTTAGCACACAAAATGAGGGCTTGCCCCGCCCGTGGCCCGGCTCCCCACTCGCCCCACTGCTTCACAAACGCCCCTGCCGACTTGTCCGAAGTGTCAGACAGTCCTGGGCGCGATGAACGTACCAGCCGATTTACCATTGTTAGGAGTTCGTCGCTAATGTAAACTTGCCGGGTAAGGGTCTGTAAATCAAGTACGTCTTTGTCATTCAGGATGGTTTGAAGAACGGGACGGTCGGTGCCGGTGGTTTGGCGCAACACGGCTAACTCCTCCTGCTCCGAGGGATAACCCAACCGGATGTACAACAGAAACCGGTCTAACTGCGCTTCGGGCAGGGGGTAGGTTCCGGCTTGCTCGATGGGGTTTTGGGTCGCAATAATCATGAATGGCCGGGGCAACGGGTAGTCCTGCCCGTTGTAGGTGACGCGGTATTCCTGCATGGCTTCGAGCAGGGCGGCCTGGGTTTTGGGCGGAGTTCGGTTGATCTCGTCGGCCAGCACCACATTGGCAAAAATCGGCCCCCGGTTAAACTGGAAGAACTTTTTGCCCGTCTGATGGTCTTCTTCCAGCACCTCCGTCCCAATAATATCGCCGGGCATCAGGTCGGGCGTGAACTGCACCCGCTTGAACGACATCGCCAGCGCGTCGGCCATTGTTTTCACTAACAGCGTTTTGGCCAGACCCGGCACCCCTTCGAGCAGGCAATGGCCCCCGGCGAGCAACGTGATCAAGACCTCGTCGATGGCTTCTTGCTGCCCGACAATCACTTTTCCAATCTCGGCTTTCAGTAAGGGGAGCTTGGCTACTAAGGCTTTGTAATGTTGTGGGTTCAAATTTTAAGCAGTTAGGGCGTACGTCACAATGTTTACGCCAAATTTAGTGTTGTCTTCGGCCAGAAACCGCTTGTTGCGGAAGTCATAATCCCATTCGCAACCGTAATCTTTATTGCTGTACAAAACCCCAATCCGGCCATTGATCGTGATGGCTTTCAGGTAGTCATGCACGAGGTCATCGCCCCAGCCGTTCAACTCGAAGGAGGTGGTCGGCGGGCCTTCGTAGAATTTAAAAAAACAGGTGTAAAGCGGGTGATCATTCGGGATTTTCTGCACGGCTTTGGGGCCAAACGTGCGTGCCATTTCCTGCTCGAACGACTTGGCAAACAGCCCGTCGATGTCGTGATTGCAGTCGTCCACAAACACAAAGCCGCCATTTTGCACATACCGCCGGAAATGGTCGCGCTCGGTAGCTGAAAAGTCCACCAGTTTATGCCCGCTCAAGTAGCAAAACGACGATTTAAAGAGGTCGTTGCTGCTCAATTGCACCACGCGCTCTTTGTGGTCAACCGGAATCGAGGTGTATTCCACCAGCGAATGCAGCAGGTTGACCGGCATCCGCTGATCGGTGTCCCAGTCGCCGGAGGTATATTGAATACGGGTAAAAACGAACGGTTTCACGCGATTGAGTACGTATCGATAATATGCTGCAAGGCACCCAGCAGTTCGGGTAACTGCTCGATCACAAACCGCTCATTATCAATGAGTATTGTTTGATTGTTGAGTTGTAAAAAAGCCCAGTCATTACCCGTCGTTACGGCTCCGTAGATCACATCTAACGGCTCACTGGCTAACTGATTGAACCGATAAGCAGCCAGCATTTCGGCGGCACACTGCCCAAAACCTTCTTCAACGGTCCGGTTTTTGGCTTCGACAAGGCAGAAAACGGGTGCAGAAACCTCAATGCTGCGCGGTTTTCGACTGAGCAAATAATCACAAAAGCCATTCAGCACCTCGTCCACATCTAACGAAAAACCCGAAAAAAGGGTGAATCCATTGGCGTTTCGGCGGGCTAATTCCCGGAGTATAGGCGCAATCAAAAACTCCGATTTTGCCTTTTCCGTTAGTAGCGGGAATAGCTTAGAGTCCTCTAATTCAGCCAGTAACAAGGCCGAAGGGGTCTCCTGCCGGTGCGGGCGGGGAAATAGGTCAGTTCGGTCGTAGCCGATTCCGTACAGACGTTGCAGTTTGGTAAGATTAAAGTCGCTGTAAGCCATCTACAAAGAGTATATAACCCGTAAAAATAGCGATTTCCGGGGGATAGGTATGCAGATGAAACGGATTGAGCAGATTTACACGGATTTTATCAACAATCGTGGTCAATCCTCGAAATCAAGATAATCTGGGTTCCGGCAAATTTTTTGAAAAAAATATAGAACAACGTAAAAAGGTTACGTTTTAGGGGTTGCAACTTTGTAATGAACAATGCACAACAACAACGCAGATGAAAACGGCAACACTTTCTCAATTTACGCAACCACAGACTACTGGAATGCACCCGGCTACCCTGCACCTGATGCGGTGGCAGGAGCCGTTAGCCACGCGCCTTCGCTATGGTCATAATTTACCGGGTCAGGTGGCTAACCGCCTGCTCAACGTTGAATTAGGCTTGTATTTGCTGGCCGAACTGCTGCCAACCGCCCCCCCCGAAGCCCTTCCCGACCTGCTCAACGGTCGCGAGTCGGCTTACCAGAAGCGGGCCATTTGGACTCCCAAGCAGCACCGCTACCTGAGCCGTTGCCGCTTGTTGCTGGCTCCGTATCAGAACCGAGCCACCTGGTTCAACGCGCTGGCAAAATACAACACATTGCCCGTTGGCCCCCGCGTGTTCACCCTCAACGCCAGTGGCATCTACCGCTCCGGCGTAGAAATGTATGTCCTGCACGAGCGGCTGACGTTGTACAGGAAGGCGTTGGCTTAGTCTTTTTGCCTGTCTTCGTACCACTGTGATCACTGACCTCGCCCAATTAGACCCCAACGGCACCTAATACCTATGCCGATTACCTGAAATGGGAGTTTGATGAAAGCGTTGAACTGCTAAGGGGTAAATTGTCTAAAATGTCGCCTGCGCCAAGGGCGAAGCATCAGAAAGCGGTATCGCCTATTCTGCGCGATCTTTTTATATTTTCTCCCAGAACAAACCTGTGAAATTTATGACTCAAAACCCTGTATCTATACCCACTCCCCCAATTGTCGTATATTTGCAATTTATTAAACACAACAAGACAAGTTCATGACAACCGATCAGTTGAAAGACTTGAGAGCCAGAGTAGAGGCTCTGAGGAGATATCTTTGACTACGACTCGAAGAAAGAGCAACTAGGCGACCTCGAACAACAGACATTCCAACCCGAATTCTGGACCGATGCCGCCCGCGCCGAAACTACCATGAAACAAGTCCGTGTCCTCAAAGGCTGGACTGGTGGCTACGACAAACTCGATACCCAACTTGGCGACCTCGAAACTCTGTATGAGTTCTACGAAGCGGGCGACGTAACCGAGGAAGAAGTGGATGCCGAAGCCGCCAACGTGATGACCGTGTTGGAAGAACTCGAACTCAAGAAAATGTTGAGCAACGAGGAAGACCAACTCAGCGCGGTGCTCGAAATTAACTCCGGGGCTGGTGGCACCGAGAGTCAGGATTGGGCCGAAATGATTTACCGGATGTACCTCCGCTGGGCCGAAAAACACGGCTACAGCGGGAAACAGGTTGATTATCAAGGTGGTGACACCGCTGGTATCAAGTCGGCTACGCTCGAAGTGTCTGGCCCGTTGGCCTATGGATACCTCAAGTCGGAGAACGGGGTTCACCGGCTCGTGCGAATCTCGCCCTTCGATTCCAACGCCCGGCGACACACCTCGTTTGCCTCCGTTTTTGCCTATCCATTGGTTGACGATACGATCAATATCGAGGTAAATCTGGCCGACATCGATTGGGATACCTTCCGGTCGGGGGGGGCCGGTGGGCAGAACGTGAACAAGGTGGAGACCGCCGTGCGGCTCAAACACAAACCATCGGGTCTGATTATCGAGTGTCAGCAGGAGCGGAGTCAGTTAATGAACAAGGAAGTAGCGATTCGACTGTTGAAGTCGAAACTTTACGAGATCGAGGTTCAGAAACGCAACGCAGCCCGCGCGGAGGTGGAGGCTGGCAAAATGAAAATTGAGTGGGGGTCGCAAATTCGGTCGTATGTGCTCGACGACCGGCGCGTGAAAGATCATCGCACCGGTTATCAAACCTCCAACACCGAAGCTGTGCTGGATGGCGACCTTGACGAGTTTATCAAAGCCTTTCTGTTAATGCAGGAATGATTTTTCGACAGGATTACAGGATTAAACTGATTTTGGGTGCAACCGTTTGGCAAAACAAATCCTCATAATCCTGTAATCCTGTCGAAAACAAACTTGTCTGATTCACAAACGTTTCGTAATTTTGCACTCCTATTTTTGGAGGGGTCTGATACCGTGAACGAGCTAAAGCAATACGAGATTCCAATTTTCGGATTGGAAAATAAACGCTACGAATACGACTTTGAGTCGGGCGATGCGTTTTTTGGTGGGCTTGAGCAGGAAATGATCGGGAACGGAACCATCCATACCCATCTGATTCTCAATAAATCAGAAACCATGATTCGGCTCGATTTCCAGATCAAAGGCACCGTAGAGCAAACCTGCGACCGGAGTCTCGATTTGTATGACGAACCAATCGACATTGAGCGGTTGCTGTTGTTAAAGTTCTCCGATCATAACGAAGAACTGACCGACGAGATCGAACTGATCGAGCGTAACACGCACAGTATCAATATGGCCCGGTATATTTTTGAGTTTATTGCTACATCGTTGCCAATGAAAAAACTGCACCCGCGCTTCCGAGAGGAAGACGAGCAGGATGGTGACGACGATTCGGAAGGTAAAGTGATTTACACGTCTGAAACGAATGACGAATCGACTAATGACGCACCCATCGACCCTCGCTGGGCGGCTCTTCGCAAACTGAACGATAATTAACTAACATACGACAATGGCACACCCCAAACGACGCCACTCGACAACCCGTCGCGATAAACGCCGGACCCACTACAAGGCTACGGCCGTAACGCTCTCAACGGATGCCTCAACAGGCGAAGTTCACGAGCGTCACCATGCTCACGTATTTGAGGGCAACCTTTATTATAAGGGTAAAATGATGATCGAAGGATACGCTTCGGCTGCTTAAAATCAGCTACTTAGGTGTGCCCAACCATAAAGTATTTCGTTGCCATCTTCCCAGAAGATGAACGCGAAATACTTTTTTATTGCCCCATACCTGCTATTTTTGCGCAACTATTTCAGTCCTACCAAGACCCGCGTCGGTTCCGACGCTCTAACTGAGTCGATGAAAATTGCAGTGGACATTATGGGTGGTGATTTCGCTCCGGAGGCAATTGTCGAAGGAGTGGTGATGGCTGCTACCGAACTTCCGGAGAATGTACAGATTGTGATGGTTGGTCGGCAAAGCGTTATTGATGCGTTGCTGTCCCGATATGCCTCAAAGCCACTGGCTAACCTCGAAATCGTTCATGCCGAAGACGTAATCGAGATGGGCGAACACCCCACAAAAGCCCTTTCGCAAAAGCCTAATTCAAGCATTAGAATTGGATTTAAACTACTGAAAGAGAAGAAGGTACATGCTTTTTGCAGTGCCGGAAACACGGGGGCGATGCACGTGGGAGCCTTGTTC
>JAJAYX010000005.1 GCA_026785985.1 Rudanella sp.
ACATTGAGGGCTATTACAACATTCGCCGGTTGCACTCCTTTTTGGGGTACATGTCGCCAATCAATTTTGAAAAGAAGTATCACCAAGCTAATTTCACCCAGAACTCTCAATCACAAGTGTCCGGCTAAACCGACCCACCTCACTAAGCCGTCAAGAAGCTGACAGCTTGTTAAACGACTGGTTGGCCGAGGCTAAAGCCTTAGCAGACGACTCCTTGAATAAGTTTATAGCCTTAGTGGAATCTTGGAAAAAGCATATTTTGGTTTTCTTTGTTAGTCGCACGACAAACGGGTTAGTAGAAGGCATCAACAATGGGATCAAGACGCTCAAACGGGTGGCTTATGGTTTTCGCAATTTTGAGCAATTTCGGTTGCGAATCATCGTCAATTTCCTTCAACCACTATAAAGCCGGAAGAACCATTAAAATTAGGGGTAAAACACCCCTGGCAATACCTTCCCACAGTTGTTCGCTTCGTGGAGGCCAAACCTTACCAAACCGTTATCCTTTCCTGTTCAGGCTTATACATTTTATCGCCCGGTTGCACATTAAAGGCGTTGTAAAAAGGCGTGAAGTTCATGAGCGGCCCGTTCACTCGCCATTTGGCCGGTGAGTGCGGATTGATATTGACATACATGCCCATGTACGCATCACGGGTTTTTACCCGCCAGATTCGGGCTATCGAAATGAAGAACCGCTGATCAGCAGTAAAGCCATCCAGCTTCGTTGTGTCTTTTCCTTGCTGGGTTAATTTAAAGGCATCATACGCAATGGCAACCCCGGCAATATCGGCCGTATTTTCGCCCACTGTTAAAGCCCCTTTTACGTGCACCGAATCCAGCACCGTAAACAAATTGTATTGGTCAATCACCTGCTTGGTTTTTGCTTTAAATTTGGCATAGTCTCCTTTGGTCCACCAGTTGGTCACGTTGCCGACTTTATCGTATTGGGCGCCCTGATCGTCAAACGAGTGCGTGATTTCGTGACCAATCACCATACCGATGCCGCCATAGTTCAGCGCATCATCGGCATTCACATCGAAATAGGGGGGTTGTAAAATGCCAGCTGGAAAAACAATTTCATTGAGCGGAGGATTGTTATAGGCCGTTACCGTGGGCGGAGTCGTATGCCATTCTGTTCGATCGACCAGCTGCCCCACCTTAGCCAGGCTATAGAGGTAATCGTTTTTAGTAACCGACAAACGGTTTTCAAAATAAGCGTCTCGTTTCACGGCCACTTTCGCGTAATCTCTCCATTTATCTGGATAGCCAATTTTCTCCGTGAAGGCATACAGTTTTTCTTTCGCCTTTGCCTTGGTCGAATCGCTCATCCAATCCAGCTTGTTGATGCGGGCTTCAAATGCTTTTTCCAGGTTGTCGACCAATACCGCCATCCGTTTCTTAGCTGCTTCCGGAAAATATTTTTTTATATACAGCTGGGCCAGGGCATCTCCGAGCGAGTTATCAACGGCTTGTGTCATTTCTTCGGCCCGTGTTTTCTTAACCGCTTGTCCGGTCAGAATTTTTGTGTACTCAAAAGAGGCATCAACAAACGGCTGGCTTAAGAAAGTCGAATAGTGGGTAAGCGCATTGGCTTTCAAATAGACTTTCCAATCCTGGATGGGAGCCGATTCCAACAGGGTATTCAGCTTGTCATAATAAGCCGGTTGTGCTACGTTGAGGGAATCAACTTTTACGCCTAAGTCGTTCAACAAGGTTGTCCAGCTCAGCGTAGGCTGTTTTTGGGCAAGGGTAGCCACCGCCATTTTATTGTAGTTAGCCTTAACATCCCTGCGTTCAATATTTGTTTTGTGGGCGGTGGCCAACTGTTTTTCTAATTCATAGACAACGGCAGCATTTTTCTGGGCGGTCGTTGCATCAGCCCCTGTCAAGGCAAACAAACGGCTGAGGTATTTCTTGTACGCTTTTTGAATGGTAAGAGTTGAGGAATCGGTCTTGACATAATAGTCTCGTTCGGGCAAACCGATTCCGGTTTGATAAAGCTGAGCAATATTGACCGTACTCTGTTTGTTATCGGGCCCAACGCGAAAACCAATGATAGAACCATCGCCAACTTTTTGTTCTTCAGCCACCAGTTTCAGCAACGAAGCAACATCGGTCACGGCATCGATGCGGGCGAGCAGGGGCTTGATGGGTTCATACCCTCGTTTGTTAATAGCTACTGTATCCATGCCTGAAGCATAAAAATCGCCCACCTTCTCTTCGATGCTCCCTGCCGGATTTTGGCTCACCGAAATGCTGTCCAGAATTCCTTGCAGCCTAATGCGCTGGGGGTAATTCATAAAGGAATAAGAACCAACGCCTGTTTGAGAGGCCGGTATGCGGGCGGTATCATACCAGATGCCGTTGGCGTAGCTAAAAAAATCATCCCCTGGTTTTTTGGAAGCGTCTATTCCCGTTAGGACTACGCGTTTTGTGTTCGGCATAAAAACACGGTTACAGGCTCCGGCAAGTAACAGGGCCAGCGAGAAAAATACGAGTTGTTTCATCGTTTGTAATGTATAGGTACATAGGTACGCATCTATGTACAGCGACTCCTACCCGTCAAGATTAAAAAATGAATCAATCTACCTTGATCGGCCCATGGTGGAGCAAAAAAAGTAGCTTGTACCATCTACGAATGCTTCCGCCTTTCAGGTCACGTTCAAAGCTAATCAATAAGCGCGCAAAGTTGCTAACAAAAAGATAGTTGCCAGTGCCGGACAATTCGGCCAAGATCCCCATTATTTCAGCACACTTCGTTAATCGGGCATCTGCTCAAAATACGTCTTGCGCGTTTTCTTCTTGGTATAAAACTGAGTCGTTTCCAGTGTTTCATGACGTAAGTTCTGCTGGACGTGTTCCAGGCTCACGCCCTCCTCCAACAGTAGCTGACCCACCGTGTGACGCAGACTGTGGGCCGACATTCCAACCCGTTTCAAGCCATGCTTCCTGAGCTGTTTATCGACCATATACCGGATCTGGTGGGTCTTGAGCTCTGCAAAGAGTGACTCCCCCCGTCGGCCCGTAGGAATGGGCCAGCGATCGGTTTCTTCCAGGTAGGTCTGCAACACCTGTCGGCAAGCCGCGAAAAATTTAATAGCCTTCTTGGTACTCCTGCCTTTGCCCAGCACATGAAGCTGATGCCGATCAAAATCTAAATCGCCCAGCTTCAGAC
>JAJAYX010000006.1 GCA_026785985.1 Rudanella sp.
CCCCTAATCCCCTCAGAAATCCATAATTTTGCCCTACTTTTTTTGCAAACCACAAAATAACCGCTCCGTTCACCAGCGTAGCGTCCATAACTGCTGATGGCTGAATTATTCAATGTTTACCCGCTTAATGATATTGAGCCCGTTCGCGCCCTGGGTAGCTATCTTTGGGACAGCAAAGGCGACCGATATGTCGATTTATATGGGGGCCATGCCGTGATTTCGGTGGGCCATACCCACCCACGCTACGTTCAGGCATTGACCGATCAGCTAAACCGAATCTCGTTTTATTCCAACTCCGTCAGGATTCCCTTGCAACAGGAATTGGCCGACAAACTCGGCGACTTGTCCGGCCACTCCGATTATGCCCTGTTTTTGTGCAATTCGGGGGCAGAGGCCAACGAAAACGCGCTCAAATTAGCCTCGTTTCACACAGGCCGGTCAAAGGTTATTGCCTTCACAAAATCATTTCACGGGCGCACGGCCGGTGCCGTTGCTGCCACGGATAATAAGTCGATCGTGGCTCCGGTTAATTATAACCAACACGTTACGTTTTTGCCGTTTAACGACGTAGAAGCCGCTCAGACGGGCATCTCCGACGAGGTTTGCGCCGTGATTGTGGAGGGCATTCAGGGCGTGGGGGGCATTCATGTGGCCACCGATGCATTTCTGCAAACCCTGCGTGAGCGGTGCAATGAAACCGGGGCGGTGCTGATTCTCGACGGGGTGCAGTGTGGCTATGGGCGTTCGGGTAAGTTTTTCTCGCATCAGTTCAGCGGCATCGAAGCCGACATTATTTCGATGGCCAAAGGCATGGGCAACGGTTTTCCGATTGGTGGCATCCTGATTTCACCTAAATTCAAAGCGAGTTACGGCCTGTTGGGAACCACCTTCGGCGGAAACCACCTCGCTTGCACAGCCGCCATTGCCGTACTCGACATTATGCGCGACGAAAGCCTGATGGCTAATGCCATCCGCATGGGCAACTACCTGATGGAGGGAGTCCGGCAGATTGGGAGCCATAAAGAACTACGTGGCCGGGGCCTGATGATCGGGATCGAGTATGACTTTCCAGTGGAGTCGCTGCGGAACAGTTTGTTGTTCGACCACCATATTTTTACGGGCGTTGCCGGTAAAAACACCATCCGATTATTGCCTTCGCTGGCCGTGGGCCAAACCGAAGCCGACTTATTTTTAGAAGCCCTTTCTACCGAAGTTAAGGTTGTTTCCTAACGTATGACCCATTTCATTTCGCCCGCTGACGTTACTGACGTTCATGCCCTTATCCAGCAGGGCCTTGCTGCCAAAGCCAACCCGTTTGCCGATCAGCACCTCGGTAAAAACAAAACGATTGGTCTTATTTTCTTCAATTCGAGCCTGCGGACGCGGTTGAGTACCCAAAAGGCGGCTCAGAACCTCGGCATGAACGTGATGGTGATGAACGTGGGGCAGGATAGCTGGGGCCTTGAAATGGAAGAAGAAATCGACGGGCTGCCCGTGATTATGAACGGCGACAAAGCCGAACACGTGAAAGAAGCAGCCGCCGTTATTGGTCGCTACTGCGATATTATTGCGGTTCGGGCCTTTGCCGAACTCAAAGACCGCAACAAGGACTACCGTGAACTGGTGATGAATCAGTTTCGGAAATACGCCAACCGACCCATCGTTAACCTCGAATCGGCTACCCGCCATCCGCTGCAATCGCTGGCCGACTGCATCACGATCACCGAAGCCAAGCCGAGTGTTTTGTCGGCTCGCCCGAAAGTGGTGCTGACGTGGTTGCCCCATTTCAAGGCGTTGCCTCAAGCGGTGGCTAATTCGTTCTGCGAGTGGATGAACCCGCTGGCTAACGCGGGCGAGATCGAGTTTGTAGTGACACACCCGCCGGGCTATGAACTCGCTCCCGAATACGTTGGCAATGCCCGCGTGGAATACGACCAGAACAAAGCACTGGAAGGAGCCGATTTTGTATATGGTAAAAACTGGTCTTCGTATGCTCAGTACGGGCAAGTGCTGACCCAGGATCCGTCGTGGATGATGACTATGGACAAAATGCAATTAACCGACAACGGCAAGTTCATGCACTGCCTGCCTGTTCGGCGCAACATGAAAGTGACCGATGCCGTGCTCGACAGCCCCCAATCGCTTGTTATTGAGCAAGCCGCCAACCGCGAATGGTCGGCGCAGGCGGTGCTGCGGGAGATTTTAACGAGTTTATGACGATGACAATTAACGCAGGTATTATTGGCGGGGCTGGTTATACGGGGGGCGAACTGCTCCGTATTTTGTTGAACCATCCGTTTGCAACGGTGGCCTTCGCCCACAGTCAAAGCCAGGCCGGGAAACCCGTTTGGGCAACCCACACCGACCTGATTGGCGACACCAACCTGACTTTTTCGGGCGGAAATGTGGCCGATTTGCTGCAACAGGCCGGTTTAGATGTGATCTTTCTGTGTGCGGGACACGGTGCCTCCCGGAAGTTTCTGGATGAAAACGAAGTCCCCGATAACGTCTCCATCATTGACCTTAGTGCTGATTTCCGCGACGAATCCGACGACTTTGTATATGGCCTGCCCGAACTTCAGCGCGACCGGATTCAGCAATCGGAGCGGATCGCTAATCCCGGCTGTTTTGCTACTGCCATTCAGTTGACCCTGTTGCCG
>JAJAYX010000007.1 GCA_026785985.1 Rudanella sp.
GCCTTGTGTCGTCCGAAAGCGCAAAAAGGCAGAACAGCGCACTGAAAATACGCTCGAAGAAGACTTGATAAAGCTAAAAACAGCCTTAAATTCCTTCTTCAAACTCTTCGTAGAAACCTTTGTACTTCCTCTTGCTGATTTCTTTAATCACAGCAAGTGAGAAGTCGTTGAAAATGCTCAAGTGCTATTTGTCGCCCGGACGATGGAATGCCGGAATACTTGAACCGGCACCCAACATATTATTGTACGCAACATCGCGACATGACAGTTTGCTGAATATCACCTACCTTTCATGTCGCAACAGGCCAATTACCCCGATAATGTGCTGAAGGGCTTGTAAAGAACTCAAATAGGTATCATACTTCCTAATGCGTTGGGCAAGAAATTAATTAAACGGTATTTACAGCCTGCTGTGCAGCGTGTTTGGGACATCGATGGGTATCCCAATTACTTCTTTGGCGAGGATAAAAACCTCTATCGAATTACGGCCCGGGGTGAACTCCGGCGGAATCCGCGCCACCTGAAAGGCTACACGCTGGGCTATGTGTTAAAAAGCCGTTTCTATAGTTACGCCCAACTACGGCCCCTGCTCCGGCGGTACGTGTCCCCTACAGATCATCCAAAGGCGATTTAATGGTGCTGATCTTGTCGGCTGTTACGTGTGTGTAGCGCATGGTTGTCAGGATGCTTTCATGGCCTAACAACGCCTGAATGTAGCGAATATCTGTCCCAGACTCCAGTAAGTGGGTGGCGAACGAATGACGAAGCGTATGAATACCGCCCCGTTTCTGAATACCGGCAGCCTGCACGGACTGACTGTACACAAACTGAATCGTGCGAACGGCAACAGGCTCGTGCCGACCAGCTTCCTCAAATACATACGTTTGGGGGGTATATCGGACAAGGTACTCGTTAATAGTTACTTCGAGTTTATCGGTCAGCATCACGACCCGGTCTTTTTTGCCTTTGCCACCCCGGACCGTGATTAGTTTCCTTGAGCGGTCCAGGTCGGTTAGTTTAAGGTGGGCTACTTCGCTCAGACGCAGGCCAGTAGCGTACACGAGTTGAAACAGTGTTCGGTACTTCAGGCTTGTAGTAGCCTTGAAAATGGCTTTCACCTCGGCAACGCTGTAAACAGTCGGGAGCTTTTGGGCCTGACGAGGATAGGCTATGTCGTAGAATTCTTTGTCGCGTTGGAGGACTTTCTCGCAGCTGAATGCGCAATGCCTCCGACACGGCCACCACAACCGGATGCCGGTCGTACTCGCGCATCGGTGGGGCATAGCGAAATGGAAGCCGGTGCGTCCCGACTATTCGTTTGTTAAGCGGAGGCCACGCCGGGTTGCGGTCCGGCGTTCCGGTGGCTTGTTCTATCTCGGCGGCTGAGGCTGTGGGTTTGTAGAGTCGGACAACGGCTTCATCGAACCGGCAATATTCTTTACCGAATAATTGCCCGATCTGCACCACCGACTCGCGGGTGTTGGGTACTGTCCAGCCTTTCCGTGAATAGCTGAATCGTCGGCCCGGTACGTTGCGGATCAGGTCGTTGCCGATGGGATTGCCGGGAAAATAAACGCCCAGCAGGGTGGGGTCTTTGTCGTCAATCTGAATGGTGAGCATACGCTAAGGTGGGAAACGTTTAGATGGCCAGGGAGCTACATTACTGGGCTACCTGCTGCTGTCTTGACAACCGCTGAATAAGTTCATTGGCTTGTTGGGCGAGTGGGTCTGCCAACAACATCTCCCGTTCTATATCGGCCACAAACGGCTCCATTGTTTCACTCACGAGTACACGGTCTTTCCGGGTGAGCTGTTGGTAGCACATAAGCAGCTCATTTTTAATGGCTTGCTGTTGCTTACCCGTTGTGGCGTAATACTGCTTAACAAGCAATTGAAATTTCGTTTCCATAGTCTTTTGTTAGTCATCCAGCGCGTTAAGCTGTCGATCAATTCTGTCAATCAACTCCTGATAATAAATGGCTTTCCGAATTAGAAACTGAAAATCTTCATCGTTCAACTGTGGTGGGTAGGCGATAATCTGCTCTTGCGTGATGGCGAGAAAGTTCACTAACCTATCACGCATGAGCAATGCTTCCTGGTAGTCGCTCTCGGTCTTAAAATAAATTACTGTAAGAAACCAAATGTAAGGATTAATTTAGTACTGACCATTTATTCGGCCAAGTCCTCCGGGAAAGTAAACGCCCAACAGGGTGGGGTCTTTGTCGTCAATCTGAATGGTGAGCATGAAGTCGGTGGGTAGGTAGGGCGGGTTTTAAACCCGCCCTACGAAGATATTTACTCCCCGCCCTTTGCGCGGCCAGCCTCAACGCCGGTGGGCTTGGCGGCAACGGGCAGGGAAGGGGTGTCGAGGTTGTTCCAGTTTATGAGTACGTTCCAGACCATCGGCGCATCGTGGTGGTTGAGGAACCGGTGCAACGGGTCGAAGGTGAACGCGATAACCCGGCCCGCGCCCACCGGCACGTTGAACACGGCTCCATGGCCAATAATAGCCTGTTCGTTCCGCACCATGCCTGACTGTACGTACGGGTCTTCTTTTTTCGGAGTCTTGTTTTCCGGTTCTTTGATGGCCTTTTTGTCGGGCATGCCCATCACGAGGCCCTTGTATTCTTCCTCATCTTTGAGGGGCTTGGTGCCGTATTGCAGCAGTAGCATGGAGCGGTTGTATTTGGCGGTTTGCAGCAATGGGCCTATTCCCCTGAAAATGGGGAAGGTGTCGGGGAAACCGTACAAAACCGGGCTGTTGGAGCGGGATTTGGCCATTACGATGGAGCCGGGGTGAAACAAACCCGCTGCCGTTGCGGTGGTGTTGGTGCGGAGGGCGCGGGTAATCCCGGCCTCGGCCACCAGCATCGACGAGTTGTCGAGCGTAACCAGTACCCCGCCCGTTTCCACGAACGATTTCAGGTTGTTGATGCCATCGAAGCCCGGCCCGCCCGTCATGTCGGGGGTGGAGTCGGGGAAGCCGTGGGCCGGAAACTCGGCGGTTTTGGTGAAGGGCATGGGGCTGTATTTCTTGTCGATTTCGTGGATAAAATCAGCCGCCGTGCCGCCCATGCGCGGAATCAGCACCACATCGAAGCGTTTGCGGAGGTCACCGGCTTTCAGGTCGTCTTTGTCGATGCTGGTAAACGGAATGCCGCGCTGCTCGAACGTGTACCGAGCCCAACCTTCGTCCTGGGTGTTGTACCAACTGTGGTAAATGGCCACGCGGGGCAGCGAAACCTCATGTTGCCGAACCGACGGGTTGGTTTTGGTGGCCCGCAGATCAAGCCCAAACTGTGCGGCCATTTTCCCGGCCTGATCGCCGTTCAAGCCGCTGAACACCACCGACCCCGCCATGAGCGTGTCCTTCGATCCGTCGAGGGTGGTGTGCTCGTCCAACACCACGGCTTTGGCAGTTTTGCCCTGACTTTTAGCCCAATACATCGCAGGTAGCACCGTATTTTGGCCCTTGTAGTTCAGGACGTAGTTGGTGCCTTCCGATGCGTCGGACCGTCCCGAAACGTCGGACCGCGCCATATTGCCCGCGTACTGCACATCGTTGGCCAGTAATTTAAGGTCGGTGGGGGCATATTTCACGGAGTCTTGCGCCTTCACATCCACACCGTAGAGGTAGCCGAGGGTCCAGGCAATATCATCGTAGGGCGGGAATTTGGCTTCTTTGGGGTAGTTCTGTTTGGTGAGCAAACTCACCGCGAAATTGCGGTAGGGCTGGTTGAGCAGCACCACGTAATCGCCTGCATTAGGGCCTGTTTCGGCTTTATGCACCTCAATGGCCTGCCCCCGCAACTGGTTCACGAGGTAGGTGGCCATAGCGGGGTCGCGCTGCGTTTTGGGAATCACGAAGGCGCGGGGTGTTTCCTCGGTGCCTTTCCGGATGTTGTTCAGACCCTTCTGGTAGAAATTCTTGATGAGCAACCGACCGTTGGTGGCCCCGTACGACAGCGACGCCAGCACCCCCGCTTCCATGTAGTTGATGTTGTTCCGGTACGACCAATAAACTTTCTCGGTGGGGGGCACGGGCCGATACCATTCTTTGCTCGTAGCGGGGTCGCCCGCGTATTTCTGATCGGCCAGATCGCGCAGATAGGTGTTGGCCCCGGCGTTGCCGAATGTCTCGTAGAATCGACCCGCCGAGTTGTGGTTGTTGGACACCCAGAGGCCATAACCGGGATACCAGCCATCATAAAACGCCCAGGTAAACACGCCAGGCAAGCCCTGAGCCGCCAAACTGGTAATGTCGTGGTGGGCCATCGTTTGCCATTCGCCAATGGTGATGGGGTCAATGGTTTCGTTGTAGGGGCCGGTGCCGGTCGAGATGTAGAGC
>JAJAYX010000008.1 GCA_026785985.1 Rudanella sp.
GGGCCGAACGGACCCGGATTTGCTCAAAATTCTGTCATTGTCCGGGAAATGCTCATTTTTCCTGCTCAAGCAAAACACGTACACGGCAGTAGCCTTGTCTGCCTGCCTACGGGTGATTTTCTGGCGGTATGGTTTCAGGGTAGTGGCGAACGTACAGCCGACGATGTCAAAATTATGGGCGCTCGCTTAAACAAAAGCGAAAAAACCTGGAGCCCTCCCTTCGAAATGGCCGACACACCCAACCTGCCCGACTGCAATCCGGTACTTTTTCTGAATAAAGCCGGAAAATTGTTTCTGGTCTGGATTGCTGTACAGGCCAATCAGTGGGAATACGCCATTCTGCGCTACAAAACGGCTACGGATTACGCCAAAAGTGGGCCACCCATCTGGAGCTGGCAAGACAATATCCTGCTTAAACCCGACGACCGATTTGCGCAGGAAGTAGCCAAAAAATTCAAAGACCTGCCCCACAATCGAGCGGGCTGGGGTGGCTATGCTCCCAAATACGACAACATGATTATCGACGCCAGCCGCGATGCCGGGAAGCGCTCGATTGGCTGGATGACGCGTATAAAACCACTGCTGCTCGACAATGGCCGTGTGCTGCTTCCGCTTTATTCCGACGGATTCAACTTCTCACTCATGGCCATTTCGGACGATGACGGGGCCTCCTGGCGACCCAGCCTGCCCGTGGTAGGTCGAGGCCCCATTCAACCGGCACTGGCCCGGCGGAAAGATGGCAGCATTGTGGCCCTCATGCGCGACAGTGGCGACGAACCCACCCGTGTACACATCAGCGAATCGAACGATCGGGGAGAAACATGGTCGGCCACAACGAAAACAGAAATCCCCAATACCGCCAGCGTTGAATTGCTTGTGTTGCAGGATGGCCGGTGGGCTTTTGTAGGCAACGACATTGACGATGGCCGCCATCGGTTGAGTTTGTTTTTGTCGGACGATGAGGGCAAAACCTGGCCCTGGAAAACCCGTATTGAAGACCATCCGCCCGGAAAGGGCAGCTACTCGTACCCGTCGCTCATTCAAACCACCGACGGACTGCTGCACCTGACCTACTCACACCATGCCGGTGGCGAAAATGGTAAGTTGATCAAATACGTTGTGATTGATCCACAACGGATTGCGAAGTAAAACCGGCTTATTCTCCTGCCAAACCCGTATTTTTCATCCCCTTCTTACTCTTACTCTTGCTTATGCGACTCAGTTGTACACCGTTGTTCTTCAGTTTGCTTACTTTTCTCTGGTTAAGTAAGGCGCATTTGCTGGCGCAGGCTCCCGTGTCCTATCAGGATAAACCTTACCAGCAGGATTACAGTATCAAATACTATCTTGACAAGCCATCCGTCGACCTCACCGGCGTTGCCTCCGACCGCAATGGCGTTGTACAGGTTCTTTCATCCGAAGGGCTACTTCGGCCCGTCAATGGTCAGTTTCTGCATCCGGGCCGTTTACAACCCGATCAATCGCACCGGCCCATGAAGGCAATGCAGGTACAGGGCATTGGAACGCAGAATAAGCAATTGGTTTACCTCAGTCAACAAGCGGTGCTGAGTAACGCCTGGGCCGGGAAACTCTATGCCGAACACCAACTTCCCAAAGCCCGTTTTTTCGCCGGAACACCGGAGCTTACCTTTCTTGTTTCCGACGGTAAGGGGCTGCACCTTGTCCGGAATTCCAAACTGGTGTGGAAAGGAGCACTCCCTTCCGACGAGGTAATCAGCATTCGGTTTCAGCCAGAGACCAGCGTGTTTTGGGTACTTGGCAAAACATCGGTATACACCCTGTCGGGTACAGATTTGACATTGACGAAGGTTTTTGACGGTACTGGATTTACGGCCTTTGACCTAACCAATGCTGGCAAACGGATAGTTGTAGGAACCACTGACGGGTATATCGAACTGGACGCTATCCGTAAAAAACAAATCGGCGTAATTAACCGAAAACTTCCCTGGACAGACATTACATCGGTAACGGATATTGCGGGGAAGGTTTGGTTTGGAACAACCCAGGGGGCTTTTGCCCGCAGACCCGACGGCCGGTTCGATTATTACTACGGTGAGCGCTGGCTTCCCGACAATCAGGTAGTCGATATTGTCGAAGGTTCCGAAAACTCCGTGCTAATTCTGACAACAGCAGGTTTGAGCCAAATCTGCTTCAAGTCGATGACGCTTCACGACAAGGCCATTTTTTACGAAGAGCAGGTTCGGCAGCGCCACATTCGAAATGGATTCAATGCCTCGCTCGATGGTGTGAAACAGGGCGATGTAGCCACGGGCTACCTGGCCGACTCCGACAACGATGGACTGTGGACGTCAATGTATCTGGCTGGTGAGGTTTTCCGCTATGTTGTTACGAAAGATAAAGACGCCCTGCAAAACTGCCGAGAATCGCTGGAAGCAATGGAACGGCTTTATACGATCAATCCGGTACCGGGTTTTCCGGCCCGGTCCTTTGAACGCGCTGGTTATATTGGGCAACTGGCCGACCCCGACCGCTGGCAACATTCGCCCCAACCCGGCTGGGACTGGAAATCGACAACCAGCAGCGACGAGGTCATCGGGCATATCTTCGCTTTCGGCGTAATGGCTGAACTGATGGATGACAAAACCCTGAAAAGCCGGTCTATCTCGCTCATCGACACGGTTATGAGCCACATCCTTTCGCATGATCTATACCTGATTGACTTCGACGGAAAACCAACGATGTGGGGCAAATGGAACCCCGCCTACGTGAACAGTTTCCCGGTCAATGTGGGCGACCGCAAGCTGAATTCGTCCAACATCATTGCCATGCTTCAAACGGCTTATCGGTTCACTAAAAAGGAAAAGTATAAGAAGAAAGCACTCGAACTGATGCAGAAACACGGGTATCTGGAAAACCTGATGCTACCCATGTCGGTGCTTGGGCAGGCCCCGGACAATGCCGACGACCATAGCAAAAAAATGTCAGATGCCTGGAATCACTCCGACGATGAGATGTACTTTCTGGGTTATTGGGGACTCTATCGGTATGCGTTCGATGATGCTCTAAAAGCCAGGTATAGACAGGCCATTATCGACCACTGGCAAATTGAGCGGCCCGAAAAAGACGGTGCCTGGAACATCTTTACCACCATAACTGGCAAAAAGGATGTTGACCTCCCCGAAGCTATCTGGTTCTTACAGGAACATCCACTTGACCTGATCGATTGGGAAACCAGAAATAGTCACCGGAAAGACATCGACAAACTCGCCCTCAACTTCCGGCAGCAGACTACCAA
>JAJAYX010000009.1 GCA_026785985.1 Rudanella sp.
CAGGACGACAAAAACTTGAAAGGATGGGTAGTTGATTTACGGCGTAATTTGGGCGGAAACATGTACCCGATGATTGCCGGATTAGGGCCTATTATTGGGGAGGGTGTATGCGGAAACTTTTACGATATCGATAATCAGGTAAAGGCCACCTACTCCTATCAGAAAGGGGCATCGCTACTCAATCAAAGTGTTATGGTAGAGGTGCCTAAACCCTACAGGCTGATCAACGAAACCGTTAAAGTTGCGGTGTTAATTGGTGGGTCTACGGCCAGTTCGGGAGAGGCCACTACGCTCGCTTTTGTGGGGCGTTCGAATACGCGCCTTTTCGGAGCAGCCAGTTGTGGCCTTTCAACGGGCAATTACCGGTATGACTTGCCTTTTTACGGGTATAAACTGAACCTGTTTACGTTGAAAATGGGCGATCGAACCGGCAAAATATATGGTAACGAGATCAAGCCGGATGAAGCCACAACGGACGATCAGGCCATTGCCAAAGCCGTTAAATGGATTACTCAGTAAGGGTTCTGCCCATTGAGATTGTGGAGAAAACGGCAGTAAACTTGCAGTGGGTAGTTTTTCGGGTGGCTTGTTAATGCGCTGACGATCAGTTATCTTGCCTGAACGTTAGTATGACCTTCCCTCTACATAAACATGACTGCCCGATGCATTGCGTTAACTGTATTAATATGGTTCTCCTCGTTTAGTATAGTTGCTCAGGTTCTACAAAGCCCTGACAGAACACTCACAACCGCCGATGGTCTGCCAAGTTCGACGGTAACGGGCATTGTACAGGATCAGACCGGCTTTATCTGGATTGGTACTGCCGATGGACTTGCCCGGTTCGACGGACGACAGATTAAGGTGTTTCGACACGATGAACGGGCTAATTCACTGGCCGAAAACTCCATCAGCAGCGTACAGATGCTACCCAACGGTATCCTTTTGCTGCAAACGCGTACGGGCGATTTTCAGCAATTTGACCCGCGTAACGAGCAATTCACCACCTTCTTGTCGCTGGCAAAACAAGGTAAACGAAAGATCGACGAAGGGTGGGTCGCGCCTGTTGGTATCCCCGCGCTGAAACATACATTCTGGGCATTATGGCGGGGCGAAAAAATCCAGGTTTTCGACCAAAAACTCCGGTTGCGCCACACGTGGGATGAAAGCGCGTTGGGTAATGCTACCAAAACCCTTCATAGCATTGCCGCAGCCTCCAACGGCCGGGTGTACGCCCATTACGATAAAGGGTTAGTCGAGTTGAACCCCCAAACCGGCCAACACCGACTCCTGGCTTTTCAGGGGCCGGTGGAACGGCGGCTCAACACGCTTACGCCCGCTGCCGACTGGCGACACGTAATTGAGCGGCCCAACGGCGAAATTATGGCGTTGGGGCAGCAGTATCTGCACCTGTTCAATCCGAAAACCGGGCAGTTTAGCGGAATCATCATGCCGGGACCTTTCAGGCCTAAAGGGGCTTATGCCATGCGGGTGCTGGCCGACGGTAAAGTGTATCTCAGCATCGGCAACCACCTGTATGAATTGCTACCCAATAATCAGTTTATCCCGGTAACTACGTGGGAGTCGCCGGTAGGCGATCAACGTTTGTTTGGGATGCCCTACCTCATCGACCGCTCGGGCGTTTTGTGGCTTTACACCACGGCCGGTAGTGTGCGTATGCTTAACCGCCAGGCGCAACCTTTCCGTTGGTACGGCTACCAAAATAGCTGGACTACCGATCTGCCTCAAACCGGGCTGGGCGCAGCCCCGCTCCCGCCAGACGATAGAGGAGGTGATAGCTGGATTCGCTTTACCCGACTTCGGGGCAGTGTATGGTGTATTGGTCAACAGGCTCTTTATCGGTACGCACCCGGCAAGCGGCAGGTCGAACGAACATCCAGCTTCACCACTGGTGACAGTTGTCTCTTTAAAATTGCCCTGAAACCCGACCAGCGGGGGAATTTGTGGGTCTATGGAAACGAACAAGGTGGGCTGACAGAAATGGATACCAACGGACGTGTCCGCCGGTTATGGCCGAACAGCCTGGTGCCGCAACCGCTCGAACACCGTGGGTTAGATGTAGCCGATATTCAACCAATGGGTCCGGTGTTCTGGATGGCGTCTAACCAGGGCAAAGGATTGTATAAATACGACCTACAGCACAAAAAGATTACGTCCCAACTCCTGCATAACCCAACCAATAGGCAGTCCCTGCCAACCAACCAACTGCGGGGTTTGCTGGCCGACCCACATGCGCCCGGGCGGGTGCTCTGGATTGGTACTCTTGGCGGAGGGCTGACCCGGTTTGACACGCAAACCAACCAGTTTCGGACCTTCACTCAGCAGGACGGTCTGCCCGATAACACCATCCAGAGTTTGCAGACCGACCGGCAGGGGTTTATCTGGGCGGCTACCAACCGGGGCCTTGTTCGGCTCGATACCCGTTCTTTTCAACTACGCGTTTTTACCAAAGCCGATGGTCTGCAGGATGACGAATTTGTTTTTGCGGCTTCGACTCAGCTCCCCGATGGGCGGCTGGCCTTTGGGGGCCGCACGGGTATAACGCTATTCGACCCGGCTGCCCTGCGTGAGCAAACGGCGCAAACGCCCATCGTACTATCAGCACTGCGCATCAACAACCAACTCATCGAAGCCAATACGCCCGCTTCGCCCCTGCCCAGCCCCATAAATTCCCTGTCAGAACTGACGCTCGACCATACCCAGAACTTCCTTACGTTTGAGTTTTCAGGGCTGAATTATACTAAAGCCGACCAGATTCAGTACCGGCATCGACTCATTGGGGTGGACCCGAATTGGGTGAATACCGGAACGCAGAACACGGCCAACTACACGCAACTTGCGCCCGGCGACTATCAGTTTGAGGTGATGGCGACCAACGCCGATGGTCGCTGGAGCCGACAAGTTAAGCAACTGGCCATTGTGATTACACCCCCATTCTGGGCAAGCTGGTGGGCTTATGGGGGTTATTTCCTGCTATTTGCCGGATTAGTTTGGGGCTTTATCCGGTTCCGCATCGGGCAGGGGCAGCAACGGCAGACGATGCTACTGGAACGGCAAAAAGCCGAGCAACTGAAGGCCGTTGATGAACTCAAAACCCGCTTTTTCTCGAACATTACCCACGAGTTCCGCACCCCACTTTCGCTGATTCTGTCGCCTACCGAAAAGCTGTTACAGGAAACCAAACACGATGCACCGACCCGTCAGACGCTGTCGTCGGTACATCGAAACGCCGGGCAGCTATTACAATTAGTCAATCAACTGCTCGATCTCTCAAAACTGGAAGGAGGAGGCATGTCGGTTTCGCTGGCACGGGGTAATGTGGCCGAGTATGTCGAGCAGCTCGTTGAGACGTTCCGGGCATCTGCCGAACAGAAAGGGATAGCGCTAACCGTTCGGACGGAGACGGGCGATAAAGATCATTTGTTCGACGTGGACAAGTGGTTAAAAATCAGTACAAATATTTTGGCCAATGCCCTGAAGTTTACGCCCGCAGAAGGGGCGGTTTCCGTTGAACTTACCGACGGCATACAAGGCTTTGTTTGCCTGGTTATTACCGACACCGGTATTGGTATTCGGGCGGAGAAACTGCCCCATATTTTTGACCGGTTTTATCAGGTCGATGATACGCACACCCGGGCTTACGACGGCACCGGCATTGGCTTGGCCCTGGTAAAGGAATTGATTGATATGTTGGGCGGTACGATTTCGGTAGCGAGTGAACCCGGCAAAGGCACTACGTTTACGCTCCATCTGCCCGTTCTGCCTGCGTTGGGCGATTCGACCGTTTCGACCGTTGTTTTGCCA
>JAJAYX010000010.1 GCA_026785985.1 Rudanella sp.
ATTATCAACCGAGTATTTCCCGGCTCCATTGATCAAAAAAAAGATGTTAGCCGCAATCAGGTTGACCACCGGATAGGTGTTCTGGTAGGTGTCGCCAACGGCAATGTGAGCCATAAAAAGAGCTACTAAAAAATTGATAATCAGCACAACAGCCGTTGGGCGAATCCATAGGCCCAGGATCAGCAAAATACCCCCGATGAACTCTGTATAAGCCGATACATACGACCCTCCGAGCGGAAAGGGAAAGCCCAGTGTGGTTAGGTAGTTGACAAATTCGAGGTGCTTTTCGGGCATCGAAATATACGGCCACGATACGTTGACCAATTGCCCACCAAAGGCGAGCCGCAACAGCAATACGCCGAGATCATGAAAACGGGAAAGAGATTTTAAAGCAGAAATCATGGAATGAGCAATGATGGAGGACGCAAAAGTAACGACATCCGCCACTACTTCCTGATCTTGTTTTCAAACAGAAACACGCCGTTTTTATTGGCCACCACGATGTCTGGTTTCCGGTTGCCATTCATGTCCTCCACTGTGATGTTCAGCCCTGCCCCGGAATTATTGTCGATAATGTGTTCAGTGAAATAGGGGGCTTTGCCGGGGGTGAACTCAAACCACATCAGAATGGCCGGGTCACTGTCGCCGGGGTCGCGGCCATGATGCGCCAGGAACCGTTTGCCGGTGATGTAGTCAGCCCGACCGTCGCCGTTCAGGTCGGCCATGATCGAGGAGTGAGTTTGGGCGGTGGTGTTGCTCATCAGGTGGGTTTTAAAATTGATGTTACCCGATTCGTCGGCAGCCTGCTCGTGCCACCATACCCCCAGTGCATGGGCCGAGGCACTGACCACATCGTTTTTGCCATCACCATTCACGTCAAGCACCTGCATGTGCGAGCAGGGTTCGCCGAGATTGGCCTTGTGAAAGACCCAATTCCCGGATTTTTTATCAGCCGTTCCCTGAAACCACCCGTCCCGAATCACCACGTCTTTGATACCGTCCTTATCTACATCGCCATACCCGATTCCGTGTGAAAAAGGCTCCGTTCCCGGCACATTTTCCTGACTCAGCGCGAATCGTTTCCAGGCTGTTTCGCCCGGTTTCGAGGGGGGCTTCAACCACACAATCTGCTTTTTGGCCCTGTCTCCGCACAAAATATCGAGCCGACCATCGCCATCCACATCCACAAAACCCGGCGATTCGTTGGCGATGCCTACCGAGTCGGCAATGATATGCTTTGTCCAGTTGCCTACTGAAGCGTCGCCCGCTTTGTTTTTGGGGTTCTCGAACCAGAAACCGGGTTTACCGGGAAAATCGACAATCACCACATCGGTCCAACCGTCGCCATTCACGTCCATGCCGAGGTTCAGAAACGAATTGCTGTATTCTTTTTTGGGGTCATAAGTCCGCGAGGGAGCCATTTCGTGGCGCGTCCAGTTGGGGGCTTCAAACCAGTAGTAGCCAGCCACAATGTCCATGGGTCCGTCCTTGTTCAGGGCCGCCACGGCTGCTCCTTCCGAAATAAAATCGCCCGTGATCTTCGTCTTTTTAAACTCTCCCGACGGAACCACCGTGATTGTGGCCGCTCTCGGTGCTGTGGTGTTCCCGGCCTGCTGCTGCCGCACCTCAAACAGCGTTTTCGACTGGCCAAAAGTCGTCATAATCCCGAAACAAAACAGCGTTAACGTGTTTACAACTAGTTGGTTATGGGTATTCATAATGATTAATGGTTTTCGTGTGAATGTTCCCGTTTCCCTACGCGCTCGTTCAATTCTCGCAGCAACTTCTTCGATTCGTCGGTGCCGATGGCACTGATGCGTTGGATCATGTAGGGCAACTGCCTGGGCATTTTCGACTTTTGGGCCATTTCTAAAGCCCGTTTCATGTCGATGGCGGCCAGGGGTTCCGAGGCATACCACACCATCAGAGGCAGGTTATGATCTTCGGTGTCGTCGGTTTTCTGAACCAGTGCGTCCATCACATCCCACCGCTGCGACGGCTCCAGCCGACCCATTGCCGAGGCCAGATACAACCGCACCATTGCCGATTTATCCGTTTTGGCCATTGCTGCAAACCGGCTCAGGGCTTCGGGCGAAACAGTTTTGTCTTCCGCCAGCAGTTGTATCGCCCAACTTCTGACGTATTCATTGTCGTGGCCCAGTAAGTCAACCAACTCGTTGTCGGTGAGGCCATCGGTAACGTGCAAAGTCCAAAGAGCGCGGAGTTTACGGGTGGCATCGGGGTTTTTGGCCAATATTTCTTTCAGGGCCTTAGGCACTTTTTTGTTCGGGCCGCGCTCCTGCAACAGCGTTCGGGCCTGCCGCACATACCACTCATTGGGGTGAAGCTGATACTTCACCAGTTCCATATCGGAGGCTTTTGCCAGATCGACCTTCACCCATCTATCGTTCTCGTGGGTGATTTTGAAAATTCGGCCCATCGTTTTGTTATGCACATCGGGGGTGGGGCTGTGGCACTGGTTTTTGTCGTACCAGTCGATGGCCCACACCGAGCCACTGGGGTCGTATTTCATGTTGAGCCACTGCGACCACGAATCATTCATAGCCAGAAAATCGGGCTGGTGTGTCACCACATATCCTGATCCAGAGCGGGTTGGATGATCCCGATTCAGTTTGGCCCCATTGATGTTGTTCATGAAAATATCGTTACGATATTCTTGTGGCCAGCTGTTGCCGAGGTAGATCATGGCCCCGCAATGAGCGTGACCGCCCCCCGCCGAAGCCGACCGGAAGTTGCCCGCGTGTGGCCCCCGCTTGCCCAGCCAATGCACATGGTCAGCGTGGGTTTTAATGTCGTCATAGGTGTAGGGATTAAAATGCTTGCCGCCCTGCCGCTGATACCGCCCGCCCTGAATCATGTTGTACATGTGCGGAATCACGCAGGCCGTGATAAAGGCATGGCCGTAGTCGTTGAAATCGAGACCCCAGGGGTTGCTCGTGCCTTCGGCAAACACCTCGAACAGATGCGTTGTCGGATGAAACCGCCAGACACCCGCGTTGATTTTTGTCCGCCCGGCATCCGTTGCACCCGGCTTGCCCACGTTGGAGTGCGTAAACACACCGTGGGTGCCGTAGAGCCAGCCATCGGGTCCCCAGCGGAAACTGTTCAGCACCTCGTGGGTATCCTGTGTTCCCCAGCCATCAAGGAGTTTTTGGGGTGGCCCCGTTGGTTTGTCGGTTTTGAAATCGGTAGGAACAAACAGCAGGTAGGGTGCCGCCCCAAGCCACACACCGCCCATGCCCACCTCAATACCACTCACCAGATTCAACCCCTCAGCAAAGACC
>JAJAYX010000011.1 GCA_026785985.1 Rudanella sp.
GTTCATACCCAGATTCCCTCGTAAATAGCTGGTTATCAGTTTCTCTTAAGGCTGTTTATGGATGCGTTCCAGAATCAGTGTCAGCACCATCATGGCGTTATTGTTATAGGTGTGCGTCTGCCCGTTTTGGCAAATCCCAATCGAAAGATCTATGGCATCGGAATTTTGTCGCGCTTCGATGTATTACCGAGTCAAGATGGCTTTCTAAGAACCATTTTCATCTAAAAAAACGTTGATTATCAATTTCATTGCAAAGTACTATGCAATACATACTTCAAGTTATTAATTTAGCGGAACGGACTTAAACAGGGACAAGCGGAACGGTCTTATTCGTAGTTTTTATATGGCTCAACAAATTATTAATTACATAAAAAGCACTGTTTTATTATACTTCAAAATACACCATCTACATTACTATGTCGAAAAATGGTTATAACAGAAAATTACTTAATTAAAAACACAGGGTTAGTTTGTAGTTTAAATTAGTATTTCCGACATTCGAATATTATCAGATTTTTTTAAACAGTTCTCAGTTCAGTATATTGATTCAACCTTTTTTTGCTGAACAGTATACCCCACTGTCGACTAATTTTAGTACGCTTTTTTATCCGTTAACTTTATTACTCAAAACCAATGCAAACATCTATTGCCCAATGTCTGCACAGACCATGGAAAGGCCTATTGCTCCTTTCGCTTGCTTTTTGTGCAGCCACCACCGTTATGGCACAAAGCCTGACCGTAAAAGGAAAAATCTCCGGTGAAACAGGAGAGTCTCTGCCCGGAGTTTCAATTGTGCTGAAAGGCACCACCACCGGCACCGTCTCCGATGCCGACGGTGTCTATCAACTGTCGGTGCCCAATGCTAACAGCCGGTTGGTGCTTTCCTACATCGGCTATCAAAGCATGGAAGTACCGGTGAATGGCCGCAGCAACATCAGTCTGACGCTACAACCCGACACAAAAGCACTGGACGAAATTGTGGTAGTGGGCTACGGCACGCAGAAGAAAGCCACCGTGACTGGAGCTGTTGTGGCCGTGCAGGGCGATCGGCTCGTGCAGTCGCCGGCGGTTGACCTGGGCAGTTCGCTGGCGGGCCGGTTACCCGGTCTGGTGGTTATTCAGACCTCTGGCGAGCCGGGGCAGGATGCCGCCCGGATTAGCATCCGGGGTACCAACACCCTCGGTAACAGCAGCCCGCTCGTAGTTATCGACGGTATTCCCGACCGGGACGGGGGTTTGGGGCGGCTCGCACCACAGGACATCGGGTCTATTTCGGTGCTGAAAGATGCCTCGGCGGCTATCTACGGGGCGCGGGCTGCCAACGGGGCTATCATTGTGACGACCAAGCGTGGCAAAACCGGCAAACCCACCATCTCCTACGATTTCAATCAGGGCTGGGGACAACCGGCGGTAATTCCAAAGATGTCCAACGCAGTAGAGTACGCCAACATCATGAACGAGTTGCCAATTTATAAGTCTATTCCCGCCGGCGAATGGCAGGCGGCTTCAACGGCACTCCGTACAACCGGCACGTACCGCTCGCCAACGGCGGGTATCAGTGCTATCAATGCTAACTTCAGCCCCGATGCCGTGCGGCAATATGGCGAAGGTAACGACCCCTGGGGCTACCCTAACACCGACTGGTTTGGGGAGGCCTTCAGAACGTGGGCACCGCAGTCGCGGCAAAACGTGTCCATTTCAGGTGGGTCAGAAGCCATCCGGTACTTTGCATCGGCAGGTTATGTGTTTCAGGATGCGGTGTATAAAAACTCAGCTACGAACTACAAGCAGTATAACTTCCGTACCAACATCGACGCCACAATCAATCCATACATCAGAACCTCTATCGGTATCATGGCCCGGCGCGAACAACGGCGGCTGCCTACCGAAGGCTCAGGAGCCATCTTTCGGATGCTGATGCGTGGACGCCCCACCGAACCCGCCATCTGGCCCAACGGTCTGCCCGGCCCCGACATCGAGAACGGACAAAACCCCATTGTGATTACGACCGACAAAACGGGATACATCGACAGCCCGACGGACTACCTTCAGTCCAACGCCAATGTTGAGATAACCAACCCCTGGGTAAAGGGTCTCAAACTAACCCTTATGGGATCAGCAGACCGAACCACCGGCACGACCAAAATCTGGCAAACGCCCTGGGAGCTCTATACCTGGGACCGTATCAGCTACCAAACCGACGGAAAAACGCCCAAACTGGTAGGAGCCATTCGGTCTAACTTCACCGACCCACGGCTGCGGCAGACGTACACCTCTAACCTGAACACCAACCTGACAGCCCTGCTCAACTACGATGTTATGTTTGGCGAAGGGCATCAGCTCAGCGCACTAGCCGGGGCTACCAAAGAGCAGTTTCAGGGTGATTTCTTTCAGGCTTACCGGCGTAATTTCATCTCGCCCGCCCTCGATCAGTTGTTTGCCGGTGGCGCGCTCCAGCAGGAAACGAACGGCAGTGCCTACAACCGCACCCGACTGGGCTATTATGGTCGGTTTCAGTATTCCTACAAAGAAAAATACCTGGCCGAGCTGATCTGGCGGTACGATGGTTCGTATATCTTCCCGGCCTCCAAACGGTTTGGTTTCTTCCCCGGTGTGCTGGTCGGCTGGAATGTCAGCGATGAGAATTTCTTCAAGGTGAAAGGCGTGGATTACCTCAAACTGCGGGCTTCCTACGGGCAGATGGGTAACGATCAGGTATTCTACAACGGAGCCTTGCAGGAGTACGCTTATCTCTCTACCTACAGCTTTGGTCAGTTTCCTGTTGGCGGCAATGTAGCAACAACGCTGGGCGAGTCCGTTTTGGCTAACCCCAACTTTACGTGGGAGCGGGCTAATAACCTCAACTTCGGTCTCGACGCATCGTTCCTGAACAACAAGTTTGACCTCGTGCTCGAGTATTTCCACAACCGGCGCGATCAAATCCTGATTCAGAAAACCGGCTCCACGCCCGGTTCGTCGGGTATCAGTACGCTGTTGCCACCCACCAACGCCGGTATCGTAACCAATAAGGGCTTTGAGTTTAACCTGAACTACAACGCCATTGCCACCCCCGACTGGAAACTACGGCTTGGGGTCAACGGCGGCTACGCCCGCAACGTTGTCAACTTCATGGACGAAATACCCGGCTTACCTGACTGGCAGCGTATGGAAGGCAAGCCCATCGGTGCGTATCTGGCCTTCCAGTCCGACGGCGTGTTTCGCGATCAGGCTTCCATTGCCGAAAACCGGATCGACTACAGTGGCGTAACGGGTCGACTCCTGCCCGGCGATATGCGCTTCCAGGACTACGACGGCGACGGAAAAATAACTGCCGACGATGCCGTGCGGATCAACCAGAACATTACGCCCACGTTCAATTTCGGCTCGACCATCGATGTCAACTACAAAAACTTTAGTCTGAACATTTTGTTTCAGGGGGCAACAGGTGCGGCTTTCCGGCTCCAGACCGAATCGGGCGATATTGGCAACTACCTGAAATACAACCATGATAACCGCTGGAGCATTAACACCCCCAGCAGCACTGACCCACGTCTGGCACGCCGGGGCGATACGTACTACACGGGCGGCAACTTTGGCAACAACACGTATTTTCTGCTTAGCAAGAATTACGTACGACTGAAAAACATTGAACTGGCCTACCGCCTGCCCACCACCCTGGTGAGCCGGATTGGGCTGGGATCGGCACGGGTGTTCATAAATGGCCTGAACGTATTCACGATTGCCGCGCAGGACATCTTCGACCCCGAAACCATTAGCAGCAGCGGGCAGGTATATCCCCAAACACGGGTTATCAATACCGGCCTGAGCGTAAGTTTTTAACCAAACCAATGATACGAACCATGAAAACCAACAAACAATCCGTCGTGTACATGTCTCTGGTATTGACACTGACCTGTGTGTTTTCGCTGCTATCCTGTAACAAGGATTTTCTGGAGACGCAGCCTTTAGACAAAATATCGGCTGATGCCACCTGGTCCGATGGCGCCCTGTCGCAGGCGTTTGTCTTCAACATCTATTCCTATCTGGGATATGGCGGTTTTGAAGAACAGGGGCTGGCTGCCTACACCGACGAGGCCATGTTTACCCACGCGGGCCGCAATATCAACACCTTTACCGAAGGCACCGAAACGCCCGGCAACCCGGGCTGGTCGAGTTCAACGTATGAATGGAGCAGTATGTACTTAGCCATCCGGCAGGCTAACATCGCCATTCAGGAGCTACCCAAAGCCACCTTCACTAACAAGGCCCTGAAAGATCAGTTGCTGGGCGAAGCGTACTTTCTGCGGGCGAACTACTACCAGCAGTTGCTGCGCTTTTACGGCGGCATACCGCTGGTGGACAAGCCCTATGGCCTGAACGATGACTATTCGTTGGCACGCAGCAGATACGACAACTGCGTGAAGTTCATTGTGGCCGACCTCGACAAAGCCGCCGACCTGCTCAAAGGCAAAATACTGGAAGATGGCCGCACCAATCGCATAGCCGCGCTTTCGTTTAAGGCACGGGTGCTGACTTATGCGGCCAGTGACCTGCACGATGCCACCAAGCTGAAAGCCCGCGTACCAACGCTGGGTGCCTATCCAAACATCGAACTGATTGCCTATACTACCGGCGACCAGAATGCCCGCTGGATAGCTGCCCGCACAGCCGCCAAAGCGGCTCTTGATGAAGGCATTGGGGCTGGCAAAGGCTACAAACTCAACCTGTCGGCACCAGTGTCTGCCGCCGAGGGCCGTGCCAACTACAACTCCATCTCGATGGGGGGTAAAAGTGCCACGTCTGACCCTGCCGGGGCCAATGACCTGATCTGGCAGCGCACCCACACGCCCCTGTTCACGCAGGAAAGCAACTGGCCATTGGGGGGTATTCACTACGGTATCAACAACGGCCCCAACGGCTACAACAACTGGGCCGGCAATACGCCCATCCAGAACCTCGTGGATGACTATGAGATGATGGACGGATCCAAATTTGACTGGACAAAGCCTGAACACAGAGCCGCGCCCTACGAAAACCGCGACCCGCGCTTCTATGCCTCAGTCATGCACGACGGCTCCGGCTGGAAACCCCGCCCACCAGCCGTGGCCGGTCTCGACCCCGTTAACCAGATTCAGACCGGCGCGTATGACGATGGTAAAGGTGGCACCGTCAACGGCGTTGACACTCGAGAGTCGAGCGTAGAGAACTGGAACGGCAGCCGCACCGGCTACTATACCCGCAAGTTCATCGACAACGACCCGGCCCTGCGCGACAATCAGTCAAGTGCGCAGGTGATTCCGTTTCCGTTTATCCGGCAAACCGAAAACGTGCTGAACTACGTGGAAGCCTGTCTTTTTTCGGGCAACGAAGGCGAAGCGCGGCTGTGGCTCAACCGCATCCGGGCGCGGTCCGGTATGCCGCCCACTACAGAAAGCGGGCCGGCTTTGGTGGCGAGGTATCAGAACGAACGGCGCGTTGAACTGGTCTATGAAGAACACCGCTACCACGATGCCCGCCGGTGGCTTATTGCCCCCACTACCGTGGGCCGGGGTATCAAGTCTATCAATGTAAGGGGTACGCTCAAACCCGGTACCACGCCCAACGTACCGTACCGCTTCGACAAATCGAAGTACAACTACACCTACGTGTCGGTAGATAACACCCAGAATGAAAGCCGAAAATGGGCTGATAAGATGTATTTCCGGCCTATCACGCGCGGTGAAATAAACCGAAACGCCAAGCTGGTCCAGAATCCGGGGTATTAATTCGCGTTTAATGATGAGTGAACTAAAAAACTATCCCCTAACTTGGGGATAGTTTTTTTTACCCCGTAACCCCCATGATTCACCGGCTTCTACTCACCGTTATTGTCGCTTTAAGCCTGTTCCGTTGTACGCCCAAAGTATCGCTAACTGAACAGGACGTGGCGACTTCGTGGGCCGATATGAGCCTGTACATCACCAAAAACACGCCCGCCAACACGCCCACTTACGCGTCGCGTTGCCTCGGCTACATTGGCCTGACCATGTACGAATCGGTGGTGCCGGGGTTTGCTCTGTACCAGTCGCTGGCTGGGCAACTGAATGGCTTGGAATCGTTACCCAAACCCGATCCCGGCAAGACTTACGATTGGCGACTGGCGCTGAATGCCGGTCAGGCGCATATTCTGAAACGCATTTATAACCAGACTTCCGATGCCAACAAGCACCGCATTGACTCGCTGGAAGCCCTTGTCTTTCAGCACTTTGATGAAACAATAACTGATAAAGCAGTTGCTGAACGTTCCGTTCGGTTTGGGCGGGCGGTGGCCCAACAAATTTTTGAGTGGGCAGTGCGCGACGGGGGCCACCGGGCGTATTTGAAAAATTTCGACAA
>JAJAYX010000012.1 GCA_026785985.1 Rudanella sp.
ACTTAAACTCGAAGAGAAACACATCCCCCGCTGTTTCCACTACCGCATCCGCCCGGCCCTGTGAAGAGTGATCGGTCCGGCGCCCCGGTTCGCTGTGGATAAACATCCCCAAATAGCTGAAAATGACATGGATCAGCCCGTGATAGCCGAACGCGGCCCCGGAGCCCTCGGTTTGTTTCTGGTAGGTGTGGGAGGGCAAGTCAGCCAGGATAGTCAAAACCCCAATGGCCCGCCCAGTTATGGACGGAGATCCTCTCGCTAGCTCAACGACTCGCTAGCTCCGAGGGATGCGATCAGTTGGACTTGTCTCGGTAACATCCCGGTGTCAAACGTCAACGTAAACAGAGTGCCTTGGCCTGGCTCGCTCTCCACCTCAATCTGCCCGCCATTGGCTTCGATCAGTTCCTTCACCACAATCAAGCCCAGGCCCGTGCCCGGTTCGTTGGCGGTGCCGGGCCTAATCAACTGATTTCCCACGTCAAACAAGTGGCTAAGGGTTTCGGGTGGTATACCAATTCCTGTGTCCTGCACGATGATCTGGCATTCAGTTCGTTGGTCCCGATAGATCAACGTAACGATTGCATTTGGGCTTCCCGCTACCCCCACTGTAAACTTAATAGCATTTTGCAGCAGGTTACGAACGATAATCGCCAGGTGATCGGGATCGGCCAGAATGGGGGTATGGGTGGGGAGGTCGGCCACAAGTTGAATACCCTTACTATCGGCAAAGGGTTGCAGGAGGGCAAACTGGCCTTCAACAATGGGGCGCAACGTGGTCAGAACGGGTTTGGCCCGGAACCCACCCATCTGGGTAACGGCCCAGTTGAGCAGGTTGTCGAGCAGGATCTGAACTTGATTCAGCCGTTTGGTAAGGCTACGGGCCGAGTGGTCGAATTCCTCCATGCTCAATACGCCCCAGTTATGCAGTGTGAGGTAGCTGGTGAGGTTGGCTACCGGAGCGCGGAGGTCGTGTGAGAGCATGGCGAATAGCTTGTCTTTGGTGGCGTTGAGTCGGCTCAGTGCGTTGTTTTGCTGTTCGATGCGCCGTTTGGCGCGTTGCAGAATTACGGCAAAACCAATCAGCAACAAGGCGACGATGGCCACCCCAAGCAGTAGCAGTTGTTGCTGACGTTGTTGGGCGGCTAACAGGTTGATCTCCGTTTGTTTTTTGGCGAGGTCGGTAGCCGCTTTCAACTCGGTCATCTGGAGTTTACTGTCGCGGGTTTGCCGAACGCGCTGTAGCCACAGGCGAAAGTCGGCCAGGGTGTTGCCCGTTTCAAATGCTTTCTGATACGCCTGTTGCTGTTTATAGACGTTTACCAGATTTTTGTAATAAAAGTATAGATGGAGGGAGTCGGGTTTTGACTGGGCCTGCTGAATCGCTAAACCCGCCAAGAGGTGTCGTTCGGCTTCGGCATAGTTCTCCTGAAATAAAGCAAGCCGGGCCAGCTCATTATCATACAGAAACTCGCCAGGCTTTCCGGGAAACCTTGTTTTTGCCCAATCCATCCGACGGGCAAACGCAACGGCCCGTTTGTGCTTGTTCTGTGCTTTGAGCAGTTCGCAATAGCTGGTAACACCGATGAACCACTCCTGCAGATCATGTTGCCGATTGACAGCCATAGCCAGCAGACAATACCGCTCGGCTTGCTGGTACTTTTTTTGACTTTCGTAATGTTGCGTCAACGTCCCGTACAGGCGAATCTGTACGAGCCAGTCGTTGGTTTTGGCGACGGAACGTACCGCCTGGCTAAACCAGATCTCAGGGTCTTCGCCGTGGTGATGCATCGATGCCATTCCCAACAGCCGGTAAGCCTCCGTCAGGTGGTTATAATCTGACCGGGGTTTGGCCACTGCCAGCGCACGCCGGGCGTACTGTACAAATTTCCCCTCGTCTTTCAGGTAATATTGATAAACCCAGGCTAACTGACACAGGGCGCGGGCCATCGTCAGGGAGTCGTGCCGTTGTTGAGCTATACGGAGCGACTGGCTGAGCAAATGAAGCGCCGAGTCGGGGTGAGCGGCTCCGTAGGTGCGGCTTACTTCCCAGGGCATAGGTGTGCCGCTGGCCGCGACCTTCGCCCAGGGCTGTTGCGGATTGCCCTGACCGAAGACCATCAAGGGTATAAGAAGTAGCAGTACGATTCGCATGATTGTGGGCTGTGTACAAAGGCAAGTAAACCGCACTGGCTACCGTCGGCTAATGTAATGCGGATCCATGTGTTTGCGCTGAAAGACAGCCCGGTATTGCTCGCCAATCGGTATGGTATGCCCGGACGTTAAGATCAGCTCATTTTTACTAATCCGTTTAATAGCCGTCCGGCGCACTACATACGACCGGTGGACCCGAATAAACAGATCGTTGTCGAGTTTTTCCTCCAGGCGGCTAATGGATAGAATGGGGAAATACGTCTGGCTGGTGGTTACAATGTTGAGCAGGTCATTATCGGCCTGCATATACAAGACATCATTACAGCGAATCTGTACGTAGTCCTGCCCGTCTCGCACAAAAAAATACGGGTCGGTCACACTCGGTTCAGAGGGGTTTTGCTGCCGTTGCCGTACTTTCTCGATACTGGCAAAAAACCGGACCGGATCAAGGGGCTTCATCAGAAAATCGACCGGTGATACCTCGTAGCAGGCCAGGGCGTAGTGGGGGTGGGCCGTCAGAAAAATCACCAGCGGAGGGTTCTGTAACCGTTGCACAAACTCGATGCCATTGATCTGGGGCATCTCAATATCGCAAATCAACAAATCAACCGCCTTCTCGGCCAACACCGCGTAGGCGTCCAGAGCCGAGGCACTAATCCCTACTAAATCCAGCAGCGGATTCAATCGGGTGATCCGACTTGTAATATCCCGCGAGTGCGGATCATCGTCTACAATTAGCGTGTTGATCTTGGTGACCATATAAGTATATTAACTGAGTAGTCTAAATTTTGCCGATTTAAAACAGGGGTTTGCCGACTCGTTTGGCCCTTTCACCGATTAGCCTGAATCGGGCTTGGACAACGGCCTTCTTATTCAATAGTTTTGAGGATTATCAGGATGCTGGAAGTGATA
>JAJAYX010000013.1 GCA_026785985.1 Rudanella sp.
AGACATCGGAGGGACTATTGATACGTTGGTAAAGAGATACCAAAAACAAGTTGAAAAGTTTCCCGCGCTGATCGGCCTCACTCTGCTTTCAGCCGGAAGCATCAACCACTCATCCATACCTGACGTGGTCGTGTGGGGACCATGCACTAACTTGCAGCCCTAAATTGACCCCTCGCTCTGGCATGTTCTGGCACCGTATTTCTGTTATCATCCTCAAAAATCGAATCCTTCTGACATTGGTTGTGCTGCTCGGCACGGCCTTTATGGGCTATCAGGCCAGCCGAATCCAGCTTTCCTATGAGTTAGCCAAAATTCTTCCCCAAAGCGACCCCGATTTTCAACTCTACGAAGAATTTAAAGCCCGTTATGGCGAAGATGGTAACGTGATGGTGCTGGGCGTGGAGACCGATAAGATGTATCAGCTCCAGTTTTTTAATGACTGGTACGCTCTAAATCAGCGGATTAAAGCCATCAAAGGCATTAAAGATGTGGTCTCGAACGCAAGCCTGTACGACATTGTCCGCGACGACAGCACCAGTACGTTTCGGTTTGTGCCGCTGGTGCCGCGAAAGCCCACCGACCAGCAAACCGTTGACCGTATTCGGGCTGCCATTGCGTCGCTGCCGTTCTATCAGGGCTTTGTGCAGGACAGTGCGGCTGCCGCCACCGGAACCGGAGCACACCTGATGGCGATTACCTTTGATCAGTCGGACCTGAATTCGCGCAGCCGGATCGACATTGTCCAGTTGATTCATGAGGAAGCACGGGCGTTTGAAAAACAACATGATGGTTTGGTGCATCTGTCGGGAATGCCGTATATCCGCACCGAGTTTACGGCCAAAGTCAGCAACGAGATGATCCTGTTTATGGGGCTGGCTTTTCTGGTCACGGCCCTGATTCTGCTCTACTTTTTCAGGTCGCTCACGGTGATGATTGCCGCCATTGCCGTGGTGGCGGTGGGGGTGGTTTGGGAAACGGGATATATTGTTTTGCTGGGCTATAAAATCACCCTGCTGACGGGCCTGATTCCCCCGCTGATCATCGTCATCGGCATTCCGAACGCCATTTTTCTGCTGAATCGCTACCACGAAGAACTCAACAAGGGTCGCCGACAGATCGAAGCACTGTCAATAGCCGTCGAGAAAGTGGGCGAAACCACCTTTTTTGCCAACGTTACCACGAGCATTGGCTTTTTCGTGTTCTATTTCACCAACAGCCCCCTGTTGCTGGAGTTTGGCCTGGTAGCTTCCCTCGGTATCATGAGTACGTACCTGGTTTCGCTGATACTTATTCCAATCATTTTCAGCTATTTACCCGCACCATCGGAGAAAAAACGCGGCCACATGGATCGCCGACGGATCACCGGATTCCTGACTTGGGTAAACGATATTGTAGCCCACCGCCGAACCGTAATTTACTGGTTCATTGTCGGAGCCGTTGTGTTTGGGGTGGTGGGTATGTTGCGGGTGAAAGCCATTGGCTTTGTGGTGGACGACTTACCCAAAAACGACCCGATCTACACTGACCTGAAGTTTTTTGAAAGCCGTTTTCGGGGGGTGATGCCTTTCGAGGTCAACATCGACACAAAGCAGGCGGGCCGGGTTCTGACTCCTCAAACCCTGACCAAAATCCGGCTTCTCCAACGCGAAGTGGCTAAGCACCCGGAGTTTTCCAAACCGCTTTCCATCGTCGAGGCACTCAAGTTTTTTTACCAGGGCTATCGGGGGGGCGATCCCAAATACTACATCATTCCGCCCGCCCTCGAACTCAACAAGCTGGCCAGTTATGCCCCCCAACTGAAAGGCTCCGGGAACGCCGGGGTTACGTCCAACTTAAAGGGCTTTCTCGACAGTACCCGACGCTATACCCGTGTCAGTTTTCGGATGGCCGACATTGGCACGGTTCGTATAAAAAAACTCATTGCCAACCTGCAACCCAAAGCCGACTCCATTTTCAATGTAGATGCCTCGACCGGGCAGCGCGTAGCCCCCAACGAGCAATATGATGTGCGCATTACAGGCAATAGCGTGGTGTTCACGCGGGGTAACGACTATCTGCTGCTGAACCTCGCCGAAAGCACCGCTTTGGCTATTTTGCTGGTCTGTGGTATCATGATTATCCTGCTCCGCGATGTGCGTCTGAGCCTGATCGCTATTCTGCCCAGTATTGTGCCGCTGATCGTGACTGCCGGGCTGATGGGGTATTTTGGTATTAACCTGAAACCCTCCACCATCCTGATTTTCAGCATCGCGTTTGGCCTGTCGTCCGATGGCACCATTTATTTCATTACCAAATACCGGGACGAACTGCGCAACCCCAGCACGAGCATTGCCGAAGCGGTGAGCCGCACCATCCGATTCACGGGACTGAGTATGTTCTACACAGCCATTATCCTGTTTGCCGGTTTTGCCATTTTCACGGCATCCACCTTCCAGGGAACTGTCGCGCTCGGCATTTTGGTGTCAATTACGCTGCTCATGGGCATGGCCTCGAACCTGATTTTGTTACCCGCCTTTTTGCTGACGGTGGAGAAGAGACGGAGTGGGGGAGGGGAGAAGTAATGTAAATGAACAGGGTCGGGTTGTATTCTACGCACTCACCGTTGACTCTTTTCTGGTTGATGACAAGCCCGCCCTGTCGATGTGACGTTGAATCAGGCTAATAAAAGAATCCTGTTGTTCCTGTTGGTGTGCAGACGACCAACCCAATTCGGCACCCAACAGAGCCGCTGCTGATGGGGCGGCACTCAAGGCGGCCTGCCAATCCACAAGGCCAAGCCGGATTCGGCGCAGAAGCAGATCTTCGAGGGTCAGAGCCATTTCGGCGCGGGCGGCATATACCACTTCCGCTTTCACAAACGGATGCCGGTTCACCAGTGGCTCGGCCAGCGTCGAATCCTGTTCCATGAGGGTCAACAATGCGGTTGCCTGAGTACCGTAGGTTTCCGTTAAGTGCTTGATCGTTTGCAAATTGACGGTTGGGTGGCGGGCCGTCAGCGAGTCGATAAAGGTCGGGCCATACCCATCTCCACCAAGAAGAATCAATTCATCGGTTTTGCTTTCTGTATGAACGCCTAATCGTTGGCCGCAAACGTCGATGGTATCCTGGGCCATAAGCCGGTAGGTTGTCCATTTGCCACCCATAAGACTAACCAGGCCCGTTTTTTCATCCACTTCAACCTCGTGGTCGCGCACTAAACTTTTAGATCTGGCATCGGGGTCAGCCTGAAGCAGTGGCCGTAAACCGGCAAATCCACCCGTCACCTGATCCACAGTGAGCGGCTTGGCGAGGTATTGGTTGACGTGTTCAATCAGGTATTCGGCTTCGTCGGGTTCCAGATAAGGCGTTTCGGCGGGGTCGGCTTCGGTGTCGGTGGTGCGAATGAGGTAGTGGCCACGCCAGGGAATGGCAAAAAGCACCCGCCCGTCGGAGGTTTCGGGGACCAGCAATGCCGCCAACGTCGGGCCAACAGCGTCCATCGGCAACACCACGTGGGCACCTTTGCTAGCCCGCATCCGGTCGGGTTGTTTGGCGTTGGCCGTTTGCCGGAGCGAGTCGGCCCGTGTACCGGTGGCGTTCACAAACACCTTTGCCCGGAGCCAGAACGTGTCGCCCGTGAGTTCATCGCGTACCAAAACAGCCTGAATATGTCCGTTGGCATTTGTCTCGAACCGCACTGCCGAGCAGTGGTTGGCCACGGTTGCCCCCTGTAAAGCAGCCGTCTGCACCAAACCGAGGTTGAACCGGGCATCGTCAAACTGACCGTCATAATACAGAACGGCACTCTGAAAACTGCTGGACGAAAAAGCCGGAAAATGGTGCAGTGCTTCTTTTTTATTTAACCACCGGCTGGGAGCCAATCGGCGGTTGCCCGCCAACAAGTCGTATAGTTTCAGACCGATACTGAAATACATACCTGCAAACCAGTTTTTGCATGGGGTGAGCAACGCTAGCGGATGAGCCAAATGAGGGGCAATGTGCAACAGCGTCTGGCGTTCATAAAGTCCCTTTCGAACCATCGACAACTGCTTGGGGTCAAGATTTTTAAAGGCCTGCTCCAGATAGCGCACACCACCATGCACCAGTTTGGTTGAGCTGCTGGAAGTTGCCGAGCTAAAGTCGTCCCGTTCGATCAGGGCTGTTTTGAGGCCCCGGCTGGCGGCATCGAGTGCGCATCCTGCTCCGCTGGCTCCCCCGCCAATTACACAGATGTCAAATAATTCAGTTTGCAGGTGGCTAAGGTTGGCCGTGCGATTCATAAGTAAAGATCAGGATTTGGCAACCGTTTGGCTCGACCGAACAGCCCGGTCATATTTTTTTGGGGCGTATAAAAACCCAAAAGCTTCGGCTCCTTCTTTAGAATGTACTTTGTGGTGGATGTAGTGCGCCCGGATAATGCGCTGCATGTAGCTCCCTTTAAAACGGTGCTTCAGTTTCACCCGCTGATGGACAATCACATCGTGGAAAACAAAAGAAAAAACACCATAAAATGTTACACCCACACCGATCCAGGTTAAATAACTGAGCGATTCGACTTCGATTCCGGTCACGATCAGGGAAATAGCGACGGTGCTAAACACGACAGCAAACAGATCGTTCCATTCAAAAAACCCAGGATGATGATTATGATGATCATTATGCCAGCTCCACAAAAACCCGTGCATGACATATTTGTGGGTAAACCAGGCAACTCCTTCCATGAAGAGAAACGTACCGATAATCAGGGCAACGTTTAGTAGCATCTTTGTGTTGTTAAGTTGGGTTAATCCGTTCAACAAGCCAATTGGCTTTGTGGGAGTAACAGTTTGTTAGCCTGAAAAGTTGGCTGAAAAACCCTTTAACTCAGTACCTAGTATTAGATAATCGAATTATAGAGGTGGTGACACTTGCACGTACGGAAAATAGTGGTATATTTAGTCCGGTTAGTGCTCCACACAATCAGCATGCCACTACTATGGACTACCGGGCACTCAAAGAACTGGTTCGTCGGGGTGAAGGCCAGCAAATCGAGTTCAAACTGAAAGTAAACCACCCCGAAAAAATTATTCGCGAAGTCGTTGCATTCGCTAACACGGATGGCGGCTTCCTCTTCATTGGCGTTAACGACGACCTCACAATCCCCGGCCTCAAATATGCCGATGAGGACTTCTACCTCCTTGAACGGGCCATTCAGAAGTTCTGCTTCCCGGCAATTCCCTACACACTCGAACGGATTCCACTTTACGACGAGCGGGAAGTATTGGCCTTTCGGATTCAGCCCAGCCACAACCGGCCTCATTATGTGGTGCTCGACCCCGAAAAACCCGACGAGAAAAAAGCCTACATCCGCGTAGCCGACAAATCGGTGCAGGCCAGCAAAGAGGTGCGCGAAATTTTGAAAGGCGAACGCGCCGACCGTAGTGTCCGATTCACCTACGGCGACAAGGAGCGTGTACTCATGCATCACCTGAACCAGCATCAGACTATAACCGTCGATCTGTTTGCCAGTATTGCCAATGTTCCCCGCAAAATCGCATCCCGAACGCTCGTGTTGCTGGTTTTAGCCAACATTCTGCAAATTCACCCGAACGAGGTTATGGATCGCTACACAAGCCGGGCCGGGCTGTAGCGATCCGTAACCTCGTGCTACACAACCTCCTCCGCATAGGCATCGGTCGGCACGCACGAGCAAACCAGATTCCGGTCGCCATAGGCACTATCAATGCGGCTAACACTCGGCCAAAACTTGCGTGCTCTCACATAAGGTAATGGGAACGCTGCTTTTTCACGGCTGTAGGGCCGGTTCCAATCATCAGTCAACACCACGGCCATCGTGTGAGGAGCGTATTTCAGCACGTTCTCCGCCCGGTCGGCCTGCCCGTTTTCGATCTCCCGAATTTCATGGCGAATGGAAATCATCGCGTCGCAGAACCGGTCGAGTTCAGATTTGGACTCCGATTCGGTTGGCTCGATCATCATGGTGCCAGCCACCGGGAACGAAACGGTTGGTGCATGAAAACAGTAGTCCATCAACCGCTTGGCAATGTCCTCAACTTCAACGCCCACCGCCGTTTTAAACGGGCGACAGTCGATAATCATTTCGTGAGCCGCCCGGCCTGTGTTGTTGGTGTATAGCACCTCGTAATGACCATCAAGTCGCGACTTTATGTAGTTGGCATTCAAAATAGCGCGTTCCGTAGCACGGGTTAGCCCTTCGCCCCCCATCATAGCAATGTAGGCATACGAGATTGTCAGAATACTGGCCGACCCATAGGGAGCCGCCGAAACCGCGCCCTGTGGGTTTTTGGTTTTTGGACGGTCTACCGTCGCGGTTTGGTTTTCCGATTGACCGTTGTTAGCTGTTAGCTGTTGCAGTCCCCCGCCGGGGCTGTTCACTGAAACGTGTCCCGGTAGAAACGGCACCAAATGAGCCGCCACGCCAATCGGACCCATGCCCGGACCGCCCCCACCGTGGGGAATGCAAAATGTTTTGTGGAGGTTCAGGTGGCATACATCGGCCCCGATGTTGGCGGGTGAAGTCAGACCCACCTGCGCGTTCATGTTGGCCCCGTCCATATACACCTGTCCACCATGTTCGTGGATGATAGCGCAAATTTCAGTTATGCGTTCTTCAAAAACACCGTGTGTCGACGGGTATGTCACCATCAACGACGACAGATCTGAGCTATATTGTTCGGCTTTGGCGCGGAGGTCGGTCACGTCGATGTTGCCACGCTCGTCGCATTTCACAATCACCACCTTCATCCCCGCCATTACCGCACTTGCCGGGTTAGTGCCGTGCGCCGATTGCGGAATCAAGGCAATATGGCGATGATCGTCGCCCCGGCTCAGGTGGTAGTCCCGAATCACCATCAGGCCCGCATATTCGCCCTGCGCTCCCGAATTGGGTTGAAGCGACATGGCCGCAAAACCCGTAATCTCGCACAGCCAGTCGTTCAGATCAGCAAAAATCTGCTGATAACCAGCCGTTTGCTATTTTGGCGCGAACGGGTGCAATTTTGCAAACTCAGGCCACGGCACCGGGATCAATTACGA
>JAJAYX010000014.1 GCA_026785985.1 Rudanella sp.
AATAGCAAGGCCAACGCCTGTTCCGGCAAATTGAGCTTTGCCGTGCAGGCGCTGAAAAACCTGAAAAATACGTTTGGCATATTGGCTCTCGAACCCAATGCCGTTATCGGTCATGGTCAGTAGCCAATAGCTACGTTCGGAGCGTAAACCGATTGTTAAATTACCTCCTTCAACAGCCTAATCGGGCAATACCCGAATCATTACATCTTTATACATTACCTTGCTTTTGGGGTCATGGCCTTGTAGCGCTACTGTTCCGCTACTGAGTTTCTTGGTCCCCGTGATGTTGTCAGGTTCGTTGTATGTATTGATTACTTTGTCGTTGATGCTAATCGTAACCGTTTTGCCCTGCACCTTTATCTGCTCGGTATACCACTCATCATCCTTCACGAACACCTCTTTCACATCCTGAGCAGCATAAACGCTGCCGGTTTTGCGCCAGTCGGTGTGGGTCTGATTCACCTGAATCTCGTAGCCTTTCGAGGGCCAGCCGGTATCCTGATAGTCGGTGTGAATAAACATACCTGAGTTCGCGCCGGGCATAGTTTTGACGGTGGCTTTCCACTCAAAATTCCTGAAGTTGTGGTTGCTCACCGGTCCGTCGTAGAACAGGTGTGCCCGTGGCCCAAACACCACAATGGCTCCATCCTGCACCGAGAACGTGGCCGGGTTTTCGGCGGCCTTCCAGCCATCCAGATTTTTGCCATTGAATAGCGTTTGCCAGCCATCGGCTTTGCTGTCGCCCGCCGTTGCTGTGGCCGACGACGATTTTACATTTGATTTGGGCGATGCGCAGGCCAATAGTAGCGTGGGGGCCAGCCAGAGTAAGGATTTTTTCATTGGGAAGATGGTTTGTAGCTGCATAAGACTAGAAGGAGCATGGTCTAATGAGGCCATTTCCAAAAATCACCACCCAGCCCCCAAAACCGCCTGAGCCGGTCGGTTTTGGGGGCTGAACTGGTCACGGTGGCGGTCGGGGGGGGTGTCGGCCATGAACCATTTCCAAACGAACCCACCAGCGAACCACGGCTGTGGCCAAACCGTTTCGAGCAGAGCCTGATAGGCATTCGACTGAGCCGTGGCATTGGGCGTACAATCGGTCTCCGATTCCCACGGACGGCGGGCGGTATGGTCGCAGGCCCGATAGCCAAACTCCGTGAACAAAACGGGTTTTTGCAGTTCGGCACTCAGGCGACTCAAGCCTTTAACATGGTCTTTCCAGCCCCGAGTCATGGCTCTGACTGATGGTTCCCGATCGTCGGACAGGGGGAAATAGGCATCTATACCCACGTAGTCGAGCTGACTCCAAAACGGAATTTTGTCGTAGCGATCCCAATTGGCGGCATAGGTCAATTTGCCTTTATAGAGCTGCCTGACCTGTGTGATCAGCCTGGTCCAGAACGCTGGCCGAGCCACGGCAAAGCCGTCGAGTTCGGTAGTAACGCAATACAGGTCAACTTTTAGCGAGTCGGCAACGTGAGCGTAATGAAGAATGTAGCGCGAATAATCGGTCTCGAAGGTTTGCCAGTCCTGTTCGGTTGTAAATTCAAGGTCGAGGTGAGAACCGCCCATCATCCAGACGTGGGGTTTCAGCATCACTTTTAGGTTGTGTTGCCGGGCCATTTGAATGGTTCCCGCTACGCCTTCGGGTGTTTCGCCCCACCATTGACCCATTTTGGGCCTGCCGGGGGGCGGGTTTTCGCTGTAATAAAAATGGGATTCGCCCTTTCGGCAAAAGCCGTAGGGCACCACGGCCACCCAATTGGCCCCGGTTTCGCTGGCCTGTTTCAGTCCCCCGTCGCCCGGGTTTTGGGGTGGTGCCACCAGATTAACTCCCTTCATTTTGGGGTCGGCATGGCGGTATTCTGCTGCCGACTGGCAACTGAGTAGCAGAATGAATAGAAAACAAGCTTTCATAGGAGGGGGGGGGCGCGAATGGTTAGCCGCGTTTTGATCAGAGTTTTCGTTTCACACCTTTTGTATCCATAATTTCCACCGACCGAACGCCCGAACCAACAGTCAACTCCCGTGCCGATTGTGACAAAAAAGACTGCCCATAGCCAAACTCAACCCGTTGTTTGCGCCCATTGGCAAGGGTGAGAATAGCACTGGCATCAGTTGGTTTCAGGCGGATTGTGCGGCCCGGCGTATTTTTTTTGAAGACGCACAACCGTCCCCGATTTTGGGTTGCCACTAGCAACGATTGCCCGTTTGCAGCCGTTAGTTCAACCAACCCTTTGGCATTACCCGGCACAAAAAAACCACTGGCGGCTGTCGACATGGGTACAAATCCACCCCGGCCATTGCCCCGGAGCCAAAGACCATTCAGGGCATCATAACGACCCATCGACACCTCTCCGCCGTAGTCATTGCCAACCAGCATTACGTCTAAATTTCCATCATTGTCCACATCCTGCGCCACCATACCGAAAATTGGCCCCAATTGGGCCATTGTTGGCAGCGGGTGCAGGGCAAACTGAGGTTGGCCGTTGCTGTCGATGCCTTTGTTTTCAATATACATCGACCGGAACTGATTGGCTTCCAGTACCATCGCTTTTTTTCGTTCTTCGGGAGTCAGCAACTTGTCGATGCTGGCGGTGGTGAAATCTTTGTAAAGCGGGAACCGCTTACGTATCACAATCATCTGTTTAATGAGATCGTCGCGCCCGTGGAAGCTGTATTCTTTTCGGGGGCCTGGTGCTGTTTCGCCCATGTTTTCGGGCATATAAATGGTCGGGATGGCATCGTAGAAACCGTTGTTATCGAAGTCACCCGCATACAGGCGCACGGGTTCGCTGGGAGTGGCCCGCATCCGGGCGTTCAGACCGAGGTTACCGGCAATGTAATCAATGTCGCCATCGGCATCGAAATCGCCGGGCGTGAGCGAGTTCCACCAGCCTTTTTCAGTGGTCAGTGAGCCGTCAACAGTCCCAGCGGGGAACCGTACCAGTTTTTGGCCGGGCTTATTCTTGAAAAGCGTCAGGGGCATAAACTCACCAGCGAGGAGCAGGTCGGGCCATCCGTCGTTGTCGGGATCGGTCCAGAGGGCATCGCAAACCAGGCCAACATTTTGGAGGGCGGGGGCAAGTTGGGCCGTTACGTCGGTGAATTTGGGCATTCCCCCTTTTGGTGTATCATTCCGAAGCAACAGGCTGGATACAGGTTTGGGATATTGATCGGGTTCAACGCGGCCGCCCACAAACAAGTCCAAATCGCCATCCCGGTCAAAATCGGCCGCTTTCACGCACGACTTGCTGGTGGTGTTGGCGGGTAAACTGCTGCCCGACAGCGTGAAATTGCCTTTACCGTCGTTCACATACAGTCGATCCTGATAGGCGGGTGTCCCCCGGTTTTCTTCGTTGCTACCACTGGCAATGTAGAGGTCGAGGTCGGTGTCGCCATCCACATCGGCCAGCAAAATACCCATGTCTTCCTGGGGTTTTTGGGGTAAATTTCCTGACGGTGGACTGGTGCCGGTGGGGGCATTTTTTGGGAGTAACAATTCCCTCTGAATGAAGCGCCCATTGGATTGCTGAATGAAAAATGTGCCGTTGTGTTGACGGGAGCCACCCACGAAAAAATCGTCTAAACCATCCCCATTTACGTCGCCAGCGGCAATGGCCGGGCCAAACTGCGAAAACTTGTGGGGCAACAGTTTCTGGTTATTAAAATCAATATACTCCGGCTCCTGATGCACAAACTGAATGCCAAGCGAGTCGGTGATTTCGGTGAAGGGTGTGGTCCGACGGGGCGAAAAGCCTGGAGCCTGGGACTTGGGGCCTGAGTTCGGAGATGCGTTTTTGAGGTCGGCGGTGAGGATTTGGTTCGACTTCACATTTTTCAGCACCTGTTCGTAGGCGGGTTGCCCGTTAATGCCCGGCCATATAATCCGAACCTCGTCGATTTGGCGAACGCTGCCCAGCCCGAAATGGGCAGACGGCTCCACCGTTGACAAATACCCCCGATAGGGGCTATGTTCATACACCTGATGACCAACCTTTCCCTTGTTGTCTTTATAGGTGATCTCAACCATTGCGCCCAAACCCATCCGGTTGTATGCTGAACCCACAAATTTCAGCCGGAGGTAATTGGCCTGTTGGGGTTTCTGCTCCATCAGGTTATTCCGATACACAAACGCCGAATCATTGATGTTGTTGGTTACGTAGTCGAGGTCGCCGTCGTTGTCTAAATCGCCGTAGGCGGCCCCGTTCGAGAACGACGGACGATACATGCCCCAGTCTTGTGTGGCATCAGCAAAAACCATGTTACTTGTTGAATCGCCCGCCCGGTTCCGAAACGCATAGTTGCTGATTTTAACTACCGGAATCTGAGCAAGCATATAGTCTTTGGTAGCGACGGAGGCTGCTTCCTGCCGGAAACTGATAAAATCCCGGTCCGTAATATCCTTCGGGAATCCGTTCGTAATCATCAGATCCCGGTAGCCATCGTGGTCAAAATCGGCCAGCAGGGGCGACCAGCTCCAGTCGGTTTCGGCAACATCGGCGAGCAGACTGATATCCGAAAAAATGGGGTCATTGCTGTTGGGGCGCGGCCCCTGATTCAGTTGCAGCGTGTTCCGAACATACTGATAGTTATAGGTAAACTCCTCGTTATTCAGGTAGTTCTGGTAGCTGTTGGCTCCCATCAGCATCTTTTTGCGGTAGTTGTCGCGGGGTTGCATGTCCACGGACACCACCTCGGCCAGTCCGTCGTTGTTAATGTCGGCCACATCGTTGCCCATTGCTGAGTTGCTGGTGTGCTTAAAATAATCGGCAGAGCGTTCCACAAACCCCGTGTGCCGTCCCTGGGCATCATGTTGATTAATATAGAGCAGATCGTCCGTGATGTAGTCATTGGTCACGTAAATATCTTTCCACCCATCCCGGTTAATATCCGTAATAGCCAACCCCAGCCCATAGCCTTCAATCTGAATTCCTTCCTCGCGGGAGACGTTCTGGAAAAGAGGAGTGGCCGGTCTGCCGGTCGGGAGTGAAGAGCCGTCCTGCTCGTTCACCCGTTCGCCCTTTCGCTCTTTTGCTCTTTCCACGGTCATATTCCGATACAGCCGATCTGTTGTACTCGACGACCCATCGACCACTTTTTTATGGTAGGCATTGGGATATTGCTCAATAGTGTTGGTCAGCACGTAGAGGTCGAGGTCGCCGTCGTTGTCATAATCGAAAAAGGCGGCATTGGTCGTATGACCATTGTCGGCAATGCCATACTCGTGGGCCATTTCTTTGAACACGGGCACCTCCACACCGTTGGTACTTTTCTGGTTTCCCTGGTTCACATAGAGCAGATTTTCGCGACGGGCGGTTAGTTTGCTGACTGTTGCGCCCACGTAAATATCCATTCGGCCATCGTTGTTAATATCGACCACGGCCACGCCCGAACACCATTTTCCGTTTCCATCGACAGTAGCCCGTTTGGTAGCATCCACAAACTGCATGGGTTCAGATGCCCGTTTTCCTTTGTTAATGTATAGTCGGTTGGCGACCTGATTTCCGGTGAAGAAAACGTCCTGGAAGCCATCGCCATTAAAATCGGCTATACTTACGCCACCGCCGTTGTAGATATACTCAAAATCAATAATGTTGACCGAGTCATTGTCAATAATTTGATTGCTGAAGGTAATGCCGGTCTTATCGGCAGGTAGCAGCGTGAATAACGTGTTGTTTTGCTGGCAGGAGATAAAGCCAATTGTACTGCTAATCAAGACTAAAAGAATGGTTAACTTATGGAGCATGAGCAAAGTTGGGTCAAATAACAAAGCAAAATAAAGAATTATCTTGGAATAAGGAAGATAAGCAACATTCAGTAAACGGAAAGAAAGTACGTTCTAACTATAAATAGAGACCACTGAATGTTTATTCTATTGATAAAGTGGATTGAGATTAAAAAAAGATAAAATTATAAATAGTGAATGAGTAACCGAAAACAGACCTTTACTTTTGCATCTGAGTAAAATCGAATAAATGCTTAAATTAATTCCAACCTCAAACTCATTACGGTACATGAGAACAACTGTTTACAGGCTCTTTAAATTGGCACTGCTGAGTACAATGCTGCTTTTATGGAGCGTCGTTGTAATGGCTCAGGATCGCCGGGTCACTGGTAAAGTGACTGGCATGGACGGCCCCATTCCGGGCGTCAACATTGTGATTAAAGGAACAACAATAGGTACAACGACCGATGCCAACGGTACGTACACGTTGAACCTTAAGGGGGCTAACCCCACACTGATTATCTCGGCCATTGGTTTCAAAAGCCAGGAAGTAGCCATTGGTAATCGCACAACACTGGACGTTTCCCTGTCCGACGATGCCACCGCGCTGTCGGAAGTTGTGGTAACGGGTTACACCACGGATGATCGTCGGAATGTAACGGGTGCCGTCTCAACGGTGAAACCCCGTGCCTTGCAGGCCCAACCATCGGGTAACATCGAGCAGCAGTTGCAGGGTCGTGTATCAGGTCTGACGGTTATTTCTAACGGTCAGCCGGGTTCAAACAGCCAGGTGCGTGTGCGGGGTTTCGGTGCCTTTGGTGGTAACGAACCGCTGTACGTAGTTGATGGTGTTCCAGTTGGTTCGGTGAACTTCGTTTCTCCCGACGACGTGGAGACAACGACCGTTCTGAAAGATGCCGGTGCGGCTTCGATCTACGGAGCGCGTGCCGCCAACGGTGTAATCGTTATTACCACCCGGAAAGGCTCAAAAACGCCCCGCAAAATGCAGGTGACGTATGATGGCCAATATGGGGCCACCGACCCCGGCCAAGGCCAGGCCATGATGAATCCAACGGACTTTGCTGACTGGACATGGCGGCAGTTCCGCAACACGGCTTCGCAGGCGGGAATTCCTGTTGTGTATAGCCACCCTCAGTTTGGAACAGGCTCAACGCCGGTTATCCCCGACTATATCAACGTTGGTGGTGCTGCCGGTGTAGTTGGCTCTGTTGATTTAGCTGCTGCAAAACTCAGATACAATATTAACCCTGGCGCCGGTTCTATCTATCAGGTAGTTAAAGCAAACAAGGCCGGTACCGACTGGTACGATGCTATTACGAACGTGGCTCCGCTTCAACGTCATGGGTTGGGCTTCTCAGGCAGCGGTGACGCAGGCCGGTACTACGTCGGTTTCAGCGCGCAGAACCAGAAAGGTATTTTGATCAACAATAGCTTTAAGCGGTATTCTTTCCGGGTCAACACAGAGTTCGACCTGGGCAAGAAGGTTCGTCTTGGTGAAAATCTCCAGTTTACCTACCTGTCAATTTTAGGTCAGGGTGGTGGTGCCGGTGGTCAGGGTGTAGCTGCCGACGAGAACGACGTTCTCCAGGCCTTCCGTATGCCATCGATCATTCCGGTATATGATGAGTTCGGCGGCTATGGTGGTACGGCAGCCAAAGGGTTCAACAACCCCCGTAACCCGGTGGCTAACCGTAAGGGTTTGGATAATAACCGGGGCTTCAGTGGTGTTGGTTTCGGTAACGTTTATCTGGAAGTTGACCCCATCGAACACCTGACCTTGCGGAGCACTATTGGTGGAACCTATAGTGCTGGCTACAACTGGGGCTATGGCCGTTTGCAGTACGAAAACTCAGAGAACAACTCTGCGTTTAGCTATAACGAAGGTGCTAATCATTCATTAGCCTGGACGCTGACGAACACAGCTGCTTACAAACGTAAATTTGGTGTACACGCGGTGGACGTGATCGTGGGTCAGGAAGCCCTCAACACGGGTGCTGGCAAAAGCATCGGTGGTAATGGTCAGAACCCGTTCTCGATTGATCCTAACTACGTTACACTGAATACAGTAGCCTCAACGGGTCGTAACGTAGGTAGTGGTCAATTCAAAGGCGTTAACTTCTATTCGGTATTCGGTCGTTTGAACTATGTGTTCAATGATAAGTATATCGTAACGGGTGTGGTTCGTCGCGATGGGTCAAGCCGGTTTGGTGCCAACGCCCGTTACGGGGTATTCCCGGCCGCTTCGGCAGCCTGGCGTATTTCGTCGGAGCCTTTCATGAAGGATCTGGCGTGGGTAACGGAATTGAAAATTCGGGGTGGCTATGGTCTGATGGGTAACTCGAACAACGTAGACCCGGCCAACCAGTATAGCTTATATGCGGCTAGCCTTGGCAACTCGGCTTACGATATCAACGGTACCAACTCAAGCACGGTTGACGGTTATTTCCGCTCACGGATCGGTAACCCCGATGCCAAGTGGGAAACATCGATCACCAGCAACTTCGGTATTGATGGTTCGTTTTTCAACAATCGCTTGGAAGTGATTTTAGACGTATGGCGGAAAGATACCAAAGACCTTCTTTTTGCTGTGCCTATTCCTGACGTAATCGGAACGTATGCAGCGGCTCCGTCGGTAAACATCGGTAAGATGCGTAACCAGGGAATTGACATCCAGGTGATCACCCGTGGTAAAATTGGTTCTGAAGTAGGTTACGAGGCTAACATCACAGCCAGTACGTTGAGCAACAAGATTGTTTATCTGGCTCCCAAGCTGACGTACCTGACAACGGTAAACCCAGGTTTCCGGGGTATCAACCCAATCCGTAACCAGTTGGGCTACTCCATCTCATCGTTCTATGGCTACCAGACACTGGGTCTGTTCCAGACTCAGGCAGAGATTAATGCTGCTCCTACTCAGGATGGAGTGGTGAAAAGTGATGCTGACAAAAAAATAAAAGGGGAAGGTGTGGGTCGCTTCCGTTTTGCCGATATCAATGGCGATGGCATGGCCGATGTCTGGATGCGCGAGATTTTTAACGATGCCGGGCCGATACGCAAGGATACTTTTTCGTACCGCCTAAATCGCGGCGGCCGCCTACTTGCAAGCCATTTGCTAGCTGCGC
>JAJAYX010000015.1 GCA_026785985.1 Rudanella sp.
AAAGTGGCCGTGATGGACATTGCCCTGCCGTTGGCCGGGGTTATGACGTTTTTCCTGGGCCTATTGAACATTGCCGAAAAAATCGGTGCCATCAGTGCCATTGCGCGGGTAATCGGGCCTTTTTTTAATAAGCTGTTCCCGGAGGTCCCCAAAGACCATCCGGCTAATGGCCAGATGATTATGAACTTTTCGGCCAATATGCTTGGCTTAGACAACGCGGCCACGCCCTTCGGTCTGAAGGCCATGCAGAGTTTGCAGGAACTGAACCTCGTAAAAGACACGGCGAGTAACGCCCAAATTATGTTTCTGGTGTTGCACACCTCCGGTCTGACCATTATTCCCTTAAGCATTATGGCGCAGCGGGCCATTTTGGGTGCCGCCGACCCCTCTGACATTTTCATTCCGTGCCTCATTGGCACCTATGTGACTACACTGGCGGCCATCCTGATTGTGGGCATCAAACAACGGCTCGACCTGCTCAATGCCACCGTGTTGGGTGGACTTGGCGGGCTTACACTTTTCCTGGGACTGGTGCTCTGGTATTTGTCGGGCTTGCCGAAAGAGCAGATCGAGATGGTGTCGAAAGTGGTGGGTAATGTGCTGTTGTTGACCATCATCGTCACGTTTTTAGTCGGGGCGATTCGGGCCAAAATCGACGTGTTCGATACGTTTATCGAAGGGGCCAAAGCGGGGTTCGAGACATCCGTCAGGATCATTCCATATCTGGTTGGGATGCTCGTGGCCATTGGTGCCTTTCGGAATTCGGGGGCGATGGACGCACTCGTGGGTGGCCTGAAATACCTGATCGGACTGACGGGTGTGAACACCGACTTCACCGACGCGCTCCCCGTGGCTCTCATGAAACCCCTGAGCGGTTCCGGGGCGCGGGCACTGATGATCGACGCGATGAAACAGTTTGGCCCCGATTCATTTGTGGGGCGGCTTGTCTGCATTTTCCAGGGGTCAGCCGATACTACGTTCTATATTGTCGCTTTGTACTTTGGGTCGGTCGGCATCAAAAAAACAAGGTATGCCATTGTAGCGGGTTTAGTAGCTGATTTCGTGGGGGTTCTGGCTGGTATTGGGCTGGGATATCTGTTTTTTCATTGAATCGAGCGTTTTGAGCCAACAGTTTCCCCAAACGTTATGTTGCTTCGATACCAAGTCAGATCGAAACGTACCTGCGAGAAACACTTTATGAATATCAATCAAGTTCGCGAACACCTGCACCGCCTGATCGACGAGGTGGACGACATTTATGTACTCAATGGGCTTTACCGCAACCTCGTGGCCGATAAACGCCAACGCGAAGAATACGAACAGGAGCAAGCCAGGGTCGACAATCGGGAGAAAGGAAAGAAGTTAAAGGGTGAGTAGTTAAGAGTTGGTTGGCCCACAATATCCTGATGCCAGCCAACTCTTAACTACTCACCCTTACCCTTTATTACTGATTCAGATACACACTCCCCGAGGAAGCTGAAATTTGAACAGAGGCTCCACCACCATTGATACGACCTTTTACCCGGTCTTTGTTGATTTCGCCGTCGAAGTTTTTGAGCGTACCCGTTACAACTTTGTTACCTCTCAGGTCGAGGTCCATACCTTTATCGAGGGGGAGCTTTACGCGTATACTGCCGGCGCTACCGCCTAAGCGAACGTACTTATCAACGCGGGTCATTTCAACCTCAATGCTACCAGCCGACGTTCTGGCATCAAGGCTTCCGGCAATATTGTTGAGCCGAACGCTCCCGCCCGACGTACCTGTTTTTAGTTCGCCGTCTATATTGCTGCCCTGAACACTCCCGCCTGAGGTCTCCGCTATGATGTTGCCTTTCAGGCCATTGAGCCGAATACTACCGCCCGATGTTTCAAGTTTAAGGGTGCCATCGGAGTCGGTGGCTTCGATACTACCGCCTGATGTTTCGAGCGTGATTTGCTCGTGGCAATCACGAATGTTGATGCTGCCCCCCGACGTCTCCCCAGTGATTGAACCACGGATGTCTTCGAGCCGGATGCTGCCACCTGATGTTTCCAGTTTCTGATTACCTGCCAAATGGCTCAGTCGAAGGCTGCCACCAGAGGTTTCCAGATCGGCGGCCATATTGCGGGGCGTGTAGAATTTGAAAGCTATACTCAGGCCGTTTTTCCAGTTACGGTCCTGCTCATTTTTCCGTCGGGCCGTGGCCACCACCGTGTTGCCTTCCTGCTTAACGTCGATGATGTAGTCGCTGAGTCGTTTTTGAAGTTCCTCCTGGCTAATTCTGCCGTTGCCATTCCAATTATTGGGCCGCACAAAAATTTCCACTTTCGTTTCGTTGCCGCTGCCGCCCTCTACGCTTAGGCTACCACCTGAGGTTCTAGCCCGAAGGGCATTGGCACCCGAAAAAGTTTTAGTTTGGTAGGGCTTCTGATCGTCGTTGGATTGGGCAATTGTAAGGGCGGGAGCCAACAGGCTGAGAGCAAGGATAGGGGCAAAGATCGTTTTCATGATTCTTGAAGGTGATTTATGGGAAAGATGCAAAAAGTTAGCAGAGCGTTGCATACAATTTGAAACTCTATTCCCTGGGTAACCAAACGGTAAACGTAGCTCCCTCACCGGGCTTACCGCTTGCCGTAATTACCCCGTTGTGGTTTTCTACTA
>JAJAYX010000016.1 GCA_026785985.1 Rudanella sp.
ACTTTTTTCTGGACGGCATCGTAGTAGCTGTAGGCGCGGTTTTGGGCGTTGGTCGTGTTCAGCAGGTCGAGCGAGAGGGTGCGGCTGTAGTGGGCGTGGTTTTTCTTCCAATATACCCGGAGGTCGGCGCGGAAATAGTCGGGGAGTTTTTCGGTGAACAGAGGATCGGCATAGATTGTGGTTCCCTTCAGACGCGAGGCTTCGGCATTAATCGGGCGGTCGCGGAAGCCGCCGAGTTGGGAAATCCGGGCGTTGACACCCCAAATGCGCGTGGTGCGGTTGCGCTGCGAAATCAACTCTTTCCCGCCCGTCAGGTTCAGCGCATGGCCCCCGTTGAAACGGGTGTCCCGCCAAACACCATCTTGCGCCTGGTACTTGGAGTCATACAAGGAACCCGTTAGCAGGAGGTAATAATTTTTGGTCAGGAGTTTCTGGCAGGTCAGTTCCAGGCCCTTGTTTCGGCCCCGACCCGCATTCACCAGCGGGATTGCCTGTTCGGCAAACTCGTTGATGTCCAATAGGTTCAGCACCGAGTAGGCGTATTAAACCGGTTCCTGTGTGGGCCGCAGACCCCTGTCCGCAGCAACCGGAACGTTAAACAACGCCTGGTAATAGGCTTCGGCTTTCAGCGACGATGTTTCGTTGATTTGCAGGGTATATCCCGCCACAAAATGATGCGCTTTGGTCAGGCCAAGCGCCTGATTATTCACATTCGGCACCTGGTAAATCGGTTGCGACAAATAGACAATTGGTTGCTGCGTTTGGCTGTGAAGGCCATAGGCCAGCGTAAGCGCATGACGGTCAATGGGTTGCCAGCGCAGCGAGAGCCGGGGTTCCAGCGAGAGGCTGTTTTTGTTGAGCGTAAACAGGTTGCCATGTAGTCCCGCGTTCAGTCTCAGTTTTTCGGATGGTGTCCACTGGTAATTTGCGTAGGGTTGCACAAGCCAGGCCCCCAACACGCCCTCCTGCACCCGCCCGGCTCGGGGAACGCTGCCCAGATTCGATGTTCCCCGCCATACCCCCGCCGAGCCGTACCAGCGCGTCAGGTACAGGCCTACTTGCAGCCGACGGTCGTCGCGGGCACGGTGGGTGAGTTGGTTGTGCAGAGTGGCACGGGCGTTGGTGCTGCGGTCATACTGAAACGGGTTGCCCGCCAGACCACCCGTAACACTCGCCCCCGGCATCTGATCGCGGGTGTTCGTGTTGGCCGAAGCCACCGCCGAGAGCCGCCACTGCCAGTGGTTTTTCAGGGGTTGGGTATAGGTCAGCCCGCCCGCGCTCATCCACGAATCGAACCGGATCGAAAAGCGGTCTTTGTCTTCTTCACGGAGGGAATCGGCTTTGGCGGTGAAGTTGTTGCTGCTTTGGCCCATCACGCCAAACAAGGTCAGTTTGCCCCGGCGCGTGGGCAGGGCGAGGTTCACCGAGAGGTCCTGAAACCGGATAGCCTCACCCCCAAACGTGATGCCCATCAGCCCCAGCAAACCCGTAAATGAGTAGCGATAATTGACCAGATAGGTGGCTCCCGTCCGGCGGTTCAGCGGCCCTTCGGCGGCCAAATCAATCCCAATAAGACCCGCCTGCGCCGTGAACTCGTGTTTCTGGTTGTTGCCCTCCCGAAACCGCATGTCCATTAGGCCACCCAGCGTGTTGCCGTATTCGGGGGTGAAGGCCCCCGACAGAAACCGGGTCGAGTTGAGCAGTTGGGCACTCAGAATAGTCACTCCCCCACCCGATGGCAGGGGTCGGTCGCCAATAGTGCCCGCGTTGCTGAGGTGGTTGGGGTTCACAATCTCCGCGCCTTCGAGCCGCCACACCAAACCGGCGGGCGAGTTGCCCCGCACCGAAATATTGTTGGCCTGATCGTTGGTGTTGATCACCCCGGCATAGGCCGTTGCGAGCCGGGCGGGGTCGAGGTAGGTGGCCGGAAACCGCAAAATCTGTTCGGGCGAGATGGTTTGCACGCTACCGAGGCTGTTGTCGGGCCGGATACCCTTCACCACGGTTTCAGTGAGGATTTGCGCCCCCGCCCGAAGCCGCACCTCAACCACTTGCTCCTTGCCCGATTCGAGCAGGATTTCGGAAATAACCTGGGTTTCGTAGCCTAAAAAACGCACCATAAGCTGGTAACGACCCACCGGAACCCGCCCAAAGGTGAAGGCTCCGTTCGGGGCCGACACAGCCGGATATGCCTGGGTAGGGTCTTCCAAAGAGAGGGTCGCTCCCGAAAGCGGGCGTTCGGTTTCGGAGTCCCGAACACTACCACGAATGAGCTGGGAAGAGGCCATTGACGGGGACTGATTCACCTGTGCCGTGGCCGACAGAGCCATCAGACACAGTACGAAAAGGCTGTAAATAAATTGCATGAATTGAGTGGGGTGATGAGGTAGGCACGAACCGTAAAAGTATGGGATTAGGTCGTTCATCCAACCGCTTGGTACAGCTATTGATTAACATTTTTTAAGGTCATTTTTTGATCGTCTGTACTGATTTCTATTGCACTGACCGTCAAGACTATATCTATCAAAATAGTAGATTATCTTAAGCAAACGATTTTGTTTGTAACCGAAATAAAGGCAACTCGTTCATAATCAACAAACTAATTCAAGGCCGACTGACGTTACCTGAGTATCAACATCCAGTTTTAGTTTTGATTAAACGCATTGGTTTCTTTTTTTCGATGGCACTTTCTTGCCCGGCCGTGATGGCCGCGACCCAGATAACACCCGCTCCCGTTGCGCCAAAAGATAACACCCGTTATCAGCCCGCTTTCCTATTAAGTAACGTTTCCTTCTTTACCGGGCTTTCCACAGAAGCGGAGTTCCCCCTGTTGGATGTCAACTTTTGTGGGGAATGCATGCCCCTCGATCAGGAGTCCGTCGTGACTCGCTGGAAGCATGTATTCACGCTCTTCAAAACCCACACGGGCAAGATTGGCGGCCTTCGTAAACGCGCCGATAATTTTTTCCCGGTCGTTGACGAGATTCTGGAGAAGTACGACATCCCGCCCGATTTCCGGTATATCCCCCTCGCCGAAAGCGGCCTGAACGCACGGGCGGTTTCGCCCAAAGGAGCCGGGGGCTACTGGCAACTGATGCCCGGCACCGCCCGCGATCTGGGCCTGAAAGTAGGCGGCAAAACTGATGAACGATTCAACACCCGCAAAGCCACCGAAGCGGCCTGCAAGTATCTCCGTCAGTTGTACAGGCAGTTTGGATCGTGGTCGCTCGTGGCCGCTGCCTACAATGTGGGGCCAGGCTACATCAAAAATCAACTTCGGCGGCAAGCCAACACCAATTATTACCAGATGAAGCTCCCCCGCGAAACCCAGTATTACCTTTACCGGGTGCTGCTCTACAAGGAACTCCTGTCAAGACCCAACGATTATTCGACGTTTTTAGGGTAAAGGGGTTTGGGACGAAGGGTGATTGGTGCCTCAGTTACCTCAATTCACCCTTCGCCCCTCACCTTTTCACAAACTCGGCAATGGCATCGGCCACGCCTTTCGTTAAGGGTAATTTCGGGTCGCTGTAAGTCTGCACATTGGCCATGAATGCTTCGGGGGCCTCTTTCAATATGTGATTCATCGTAGCGAAAAACACCAATTAGGCATCAGGGCGAGCCTTTTTCAGCAATTCAGCCTCACTTGCGGCTACCTGAAGGTCGCGCTTGCCCTGTAGGATCAGCACCGGCCCTTTGAACTGCGCAATTTCGATGGCCGGGTCATATTTCATCCACGAAATCATGGCGGGCTGCATTCGTGGGTTCATGATCTGCATCAGGCCCGGTGTCACCGATTGCACCCGCTGCCCCTCCCGAAGCGAATCGAGCCGGACGTTGATATACTGCTGACTATCGGGCGATTGACCCCGCCCGAGTTGCACTTTCAGAATCTCGGCAATAGTGCGACCCGCCCCCGCCAGCGAGACAAACCCATTGGCGTTGGTTTGCCGGGCCACCAGCATCCCCACTAAGGAGCCTTCGCTATGCCCCGCGATGACCACCTTGCTGAATCGTTTGTCGGCCTGGAGAATCCGGGCAAACCCAACGGCATCATTCACGTAGAAATCGAACCGATGGTCTTCGGTTTTCAGACGCTGCACCACGGCGGGTATGTTGGTTCCGCTGCCCCGCTTGTCGTAGCGAAGCATGGCCACACCCAACCGCGACAGGCTATCGGCCAGCATCGCATAGGCATTGCTTTGCAGTTGCGTACCGCTGTTACAATTCCGGTCGGTGGGGCCGGAACCGGCAATCATCAGCACCACCGGCACTGGGCAACTTAAATTTTGGGGCCGGGTGAGCGTGCCGCCAAGTTCGATGCCTTCCACCGTAGTAAAAGACACAGGTTCAGTTGTTTGCGCCAGCGTAGCCTGGGTAATAAGCAGAGAAAGGAGGAGAAATTTCATTCGTGTTGATTATCAATAAATCAGAAGTTAAACACCAAAACTCATTACGCTACCCGCCGTTTCTCCTGCCGGAACACAACATACGAATACACGGTCGGGATGATGACCAGCACACCTACCACCGTCAACAGCACTGGAACCTGCCAGGCCGTTGGCACCAGTAACAGCAAAATGGTGCCCAGGATGCTCCCACCTACCCAAACTCGCCCGGTCAGTTGGTGCGTTTTGCGCCAGACCGTTTCGCTGAACAACGTCCAGGGTGTGCGGATTCCCACAAAAAAATTGGGCCGAACGGTGGTTATATAATTCCCGATAGCCGCCAGCAACGCCATAGCCATCAGCAAAATAGGGGTGGTATTTTGTACCATTCCGGGCTGAGTAGCCGTATAAATATTCCAGGCTACCACGCCTGACAAATACAGGGTAACCACCAATCGATGGCGGTTGTAATTGCTCGTTTGGTTGTTGGAGAAAACTCCCGCCCCCGGCACAAACCGAAGCAGGGCATAAAGCAGCACCTGAAGTCCCGCCATTATGAGC
>JAJAYX010000017.1 GCA_026785985.1 Rudanella sp.
CGTCTTTTGGCTCTTTCTCAAGAAATTGGTCTCTCCCTGATGATTGCCCACTACCCACCCTATGCCTCTAATCGGACCGCCGACGCGGTGGAATCCTATCGAGCATCGGTTATTTTGCCATGTTCACCGGGCTCTGAGTGGAGTGATTTTTAGCGATTACGCGACGATCAAAGAACGGATTGAATCCACCACAACCAGCACTGGACTACGCGTTATGGTACGACTCAATTTGGGGGTGTATGAAACAGGGATCAAAGTCGATAAAGCCATTTCCCAGCATGAGCGTATCCGTTATTATCCGTCCTTCCCCGCTCTAAACTACCGAATTAGTCCTGGCTAAATGTGATGCTTATTTCAAACTCGTTCCTTAGTAACGGGTGAATAATAAGGTGGTCTAATTGACGGGTCAATTTTGGGCCTATCTTTGAGAAAATATAAGCCCATGATTGAGGTCACTACCGATGAAATGGCGTACTTTAAGCAGTTAGACGAACGCCAACAACGACTCTATGTAGGCTTGAAAGCCAAACTCATTGGCTGGCACGGGGTGCGCTGGGTTAGCACCGCTTATCAGGTCAACGTAAAAACGGTTCGAAAAGGAAAAGCCGAATTGACCACTCTGCCTACTGCACCACCTAAGCGGATTCGTAAAATAGGAGGAGGTCCAAAAAAAAAGTAACTGCCGAGTCGCACCTGGTAGCTGCTTTTGATATGCTCCTTGAGATGACAACAGCGGGCTTACCCCAGGATAAAAACGTGAAATGGACGTACTTGAGTGAACGACAAATTAGTGCTGAATTAGACCTAAAACAAGTACATGTCAGCCGCTATCAGGTCAAACAATTGCTCCGATTTCGGGCTTATAAAAAGCGTAAGCTGTTAAAGATGAATACGTTAAAACAGGTGGAAGGTCGTAATGAACAGTTTGAGAAAATTGCCGCTTATCGCCAATCATTTAAACAAAAGGGCCTTCCTATTCTGAGTATTGATACCAAGAAAAAGGAAATGTTGGGTAATTTTAGCCGGTCTGGAACCGCCTATGCGACGGGGCAACGCCGAGCCAATGACCACGATTTTTTGAGTAGTTCTGGCGGGCAAATCGTGCCTCATGGTATCTATGACGTGTGCGACAATACGGGCTACTTGACCTTAGGGATTAGCAAGGATACGTCCGCTTTCGTTTGTGACAATTTGTTGGCCTGGTGGCAAGAACGGTTGCAGTACAAGTACCCCGATGCGGAAACGATCCTGTTATTGTGTGATGGCGGGGGGTCGAATGCGTCGGCTCACTACATTGTCAAAGAGGATTTAAGCAAATTGGCTAAATCCTTGAATATGAATATCTTATCGGACCGCCGATGCGGTTGCTCATTACCCGCCTTATTGCTCTAAGTGGAACCCGATAGAGCACCGTTTATTCTCCCAATTAAGTCACACATGGTCTGGGGTTTGCTTTCCGACAGTCGAGTTTGTCAAAGAACTGAGCGACCAAACTTCCACGACGACAGGTTTGAAGGTATTTACTTCGATTAACCACAAGGAGTATTTTACTGGTCGGGAAGTAAATCCTGCTTTTAAAGCGAACATGGCAGAGTCGATTCAATTTGATGAACAAAGACCCAAATGGAATTATCTCATTAAAGGTAGAGTTTGACCAGCTTATTATTTACCCGTTACTTAGTTCAAAAAGTTCTCCGTCGTAAAGCTGCGTCAGGTTCACGGCAAAGCCGGTTGTTTGCAGGGCCTGCCCGGTCAGGGAGGTTATGCGTTTGCCATCCATTGTTTTTACCCGATACGTAAGGGCCGGTTCGAGTTGACTGACCGTTACCATCCGCTTCATTTCGGGGCTGCCGTGCCGGAACACCCCCACAATACCGCCCCGCTTCATGTCGGTGTTGATGCGCTGAAATCCATCCCACATCCCGTCCATCGGCTCGCCAAAACCGGCCAAATTCTGCCGGTAGCTCATAAAATCGTAGCGCGTCTATATGGCCTGAAGCCAGTCGGCATAACACCGGTATTTTTTCAGGTCGCTTTCCGACAGTTTTCGCGGGTCGCCGAGCATGATGGGCAGCGCACCGGCCAGTTCTTTGATGAGTTTTTCGTTGATGTTCTTGCTAAACGGCTCCCAGGTATTATAAACAAACGTTGGTTTTTCGGCCAGAACCGATAGGCGAATGCCGAGGTGTTTCCGCACGAAGGCGGGCACGGCCGTATTCAGAATTTCGTCAGGATTTTTGTCGTTAGTATAGACCATCGTAAACACCGCCGGAGTCTCGAACGATTCGCCGGGGGCAACCCATTTTTGGAACGGAAACCGGTCGGTTGAGTGGGTCAGTCCGGCGCAGAGTTCGGGGCCTTCCCAGAAAGCAGCCGTTCGCTTCATCACGCCCGATGCTTCGTTGCCAATCACGATGCCCTGCTTCCAGTCGGGGTTATGTACAATTACCAGCGCGTCTTGCATCGTCCCTTTGTACGGCCCAACGGTTCGCCAACGACCATAATCGCCAAAAATCCAGCTAAACGTCGAGGCATAGTAGGGCGGTACGGTAAACGTCTCGACATCGACCGATTCGAGCCGGGCAACTTCGTTGGTCAGGTTTTTGACGATTAGATTTTTACGGATGACCGGCATATCGGGATACAGTAAAAACCGCACGGTGAGTTCTACTTTCCCGTCCTGACTTTGCAGCGTTACAGCGGCTCCGTCGCCCTGTTTATCATCCTTAATTTTCTGGATGCCAACCTGTTTCCAGGCATCCGAACCGGCGTAGGTAACGCCATTGACCGAGAACTTAAAATCGGGGCTTGTTTTGGCAAAACACTGAAAATCACCCGCCACCGGCTTATAGAGCGTCGTCAGGAAGTTTCCCGCCGAGGCCGGCAACTGGATGGTTCGCTGCACCACGCCATTGTTCAGCATCAGTTCCGAAGCAGTCCAGTTGGCAAAAGGAGTCTCCTGTACCGGAGCCGCCAACGCCATCGGCAGGATCAGGCAAGTCAGCAGAAAGAGATACAGGATCGTCTTCATAAAATTGGTTTCTAAAACAGCCGGAGTCTTTTCGATTGCATTTTACACGGACAAAATTAGGTTTTACCGAAAGGGTGAAAATGAAGTATTTTGGCATAAGCATGGATTATTTTACCTTACCTGAAAATTCACCTGACCGATGCCTACGAAGCGACACAACCGAAAAGGCCGGGGGTTTACCGGCGAGCGGATGATCGAGATTCCGAAAGAAGTAGTCGAGAAATGCCGGACGCTGCCCCTCATCAGCCACCTGTTCATCACCCAAATGGGTTTTTTCCCGAAGGCCAGGCACCACTATTACCAACGGCCAACGGGCATGTCGCAGGTGATTCTGTTGTACTGCACCGACGGGCTGGGCTGGATTCAGGTGCCCAACGGCCGGGTGACCATTCAGGCCGGGTCGGTGTTTGCCATTGCGCCCAATGTACCGCACTCCTGCGGGGCTGATGCCGAGAATCCGTGGACGATTTACTGGTTTCACCTGAACGGCAGTCAGTGTGCTGCGGTGACTGCAACGACCAAAAACGACGTAGAATCAGCCCCGCAGGCCCTACGGGTCGGGTTTTCGGAGGAGCGCATCCGCTTGTTCGACCAGATCGTATCGACCTTTCTGAACGGGTATAGCCCAGCCAACCTGCTCTTTGCAAACCTGACTCTATCGTACTTATTGGGGTCGTTTGTGCTACCGGAAAATTACCACCCCAAAACGACGCTTGGTACAACGGCCCCCCCCCACGAAAAA
>JAJAYX010000018.1 GCA_026785985.1 Rudanella sp.
ACCCTAACTTCACCGTTCCGTCGTGGCAGATCAATGGAACCGCCTTTACCTTACAAGCCCGGCAGTCTGGAACCCAAGCTCCTGACTATCAATATACCACGGCTTGTGGCGGCACCCCACCACCCCCACCGCCAACCGGAGGGGCATTGGTTCTTACAACTCCCAATCTGAATTGTCCGAGTGGCAACCTGACCCTTAACACAACGGGCGGCAATGGCTCGACCATCGAGTATCAGATTTCGGGCTTGCAGGGCTGGACAACCAACAACGTGATGAACATACCGACCTGGCAACGCAATGGCACGGCCTTTACCATTCAGGCACGTCAATCGGGGGTGGAAGCTAATTCGCTCGTTTTCACGAGTGGATGTGCAAATTACAGGCTTGCTTCTGTCAATAAAACAGAACCAGAACAAACCTTAATGGTAATGCCCAACCCAACCACAGGCCGGGTTACGGTTCGTTTTCGGTTAGCTGCCGGTCAAGCGGCCTCTCTGCGCACTACCAACAGTCAGGGTGTTGAAGTAAGTCGACGGGCGATTATTGGCACCGGGCAGGAGCAGGAAGAAACGCTGAATTTAGAGCGTGAAGTGCCGGGCATCTATTTGCTCAATCTTCAGTCGGGCAGCAAACGGCAAACGGGTAAGGTTGTCTTACAGCGGTAAGTAGTTGAGAGTCATAAATAGAAACGGGGCCGCCGTGGGGTTGGCTAATACAAGGGTATTTCTTATCTGGAGGTACTTTTGTGTTAGCTGACTGCACGTTGGCCCCGTCTCTGTTTATGACGATTTCAGCATTACCCTCAAACCATCCCATCGCTTGAACAGGGCAATCGCTTTAAAATAGTTGTTGAAATTTAGCCATAAAGTAGTATACTCCCCGCCCCTACAGCATAGCCAATGGAATCACCCCGAAAATACTTTCAAGGTTTACCCGACCCCGCATTAAAAGAAAGCAACTGCATGACTTTCAAGATGTTATTATGATTGTCCTATGTGGTGTGATTGCTGGTTGTGATGAATGGACGACCATTCAGGAGTATGCCAATACCAAAATAGAATTTCTTAAGACATTCCTTACTCTTAAAAATGGTATCCCCTCCCACGATACATTCGGTGACATTTTTGCAAAAATAGATCGGCACGGGCCGCCCCGCTATAAAGTTTGAAGAGTGCTTTCTAAACTGGACGCTGGGCGTGTGTAAATTGACTGATGGTGAAATCATCAGTATTGACGGTAAGAAACTACGAGGTTCGTATGATAAACACGATAAGAAGGCAGCTATTCATATGGTTAGTGCTTGGGCCAATCAAAATCGATTGGTGTTAGGTCAGGTTAAAGTCGATGATAAATCAAACGAAATTACGGCTATACCTCAGTTAATCAAAGCCTTAGTATTGACAGGATGTATCGTTACTATTGATGCAATGGGCTGTCAAACTGAGATTGCCCAATTAATTATTGATGCCGATGCAGACTACGTACTAGCCTTAAAAGGGAATCAAGGCACCCTCCATCAACACGTCAAGGACAGCTTTGAGCGCGAGCTACCCACTCATGCCTACACCGAGTTAACCAACGATCATGGTCGCGTCGAAAAGCGGGCCTATTCAGTCCTGGGTGACCTCAAATGGATTGAAAACAGTTCGGCTTGGCCGGGTTTGCAGACGCTTATCCGGGTGGAGTCGGAAGTCTTTCAGAAGCTCACTAAAAAAACGACTAACGAAACTCGGTACTATATTAGTAGCTTACAAGTCATTGATAAACAGAAAGATACAGAGAATATTGCTCGGGCAGTTCGTGGGCATTGGGGGATTGAAGTATCCTTACATTGGTCGTTAGACGTGAGTTTTAACGAAGATAAGTCGCGAGTTCGTAAAGGGTATGGAGACCAGAATTTATCGGCGGTGCGAAAGATTGCGCTAAACTTATTACGGGAAGAAGCAACGGTGAAACGAGGGATAAAAACGAAACGAATGAAGGCAGGTTGGGATGACGCTTACTTGAAAGCTCTATTACGAGTCTAATTTAAAGCGATTGCCCTGATCGCTTGAAAACCTCTCTTGCCTGTCTCTGTCTTCTTGGCAACACATCTGTGTATTGCCCAACCTGCACCGGCCTCTACCATCGCCATTCAGGTTGACCTTACTGCCGAAAAAGGGCCGCTGAAGCCTATTTGGGCCTGGTTTGGCTACGACGAACCAAACTACACCTACATGAAAGATGGCAAAAAACTCCTGACCGAAATCGCGCAACTGAGCAAAGTGCCGGTCTATGTGCGGGCGCACAGCCTGTTGGTGACGGGCGATGGGGTAGCCGCGCTGAAATGGGGATCGACCAATGCCTACACCGAAGATGCCAACGGAAAACCAATTTACTACTGGTCTATTGTTGACCGGATTTTCGATACATACATCGAACGGGGCATGAAACCGAACTGGAGAAAGCGGGTCAGTTGCAGCAGCTGAACGATACCGCATGGATTTCGGTGAAAGGCAACAAAGCCACGCCGAATTTTGCGCTTCCCCGCCAGGATGTGTCGCTGGTGAAAATGACGTGGAAATAAGTTGTATTATCTTTGCCCTATGTCAAAATTCTTAATCGTGGGCCTCGGTAACATCGGGCCTGAATACGCATTTACGCGGCATAATGCCGGTTTTATGGTGCTGGACCGGATGGCCGCACAATATGGCTTTAGTTTTTCGATGACGCGGCTGGCCTATACTGCCAAATGGTCGCACAAGGGGAAGCAGTTGTTTTTTGTGAAACCCACCACCTATATGAACCTCAGCGGCAAGGCTGTTTCGATGTATATGAAGCAGGAAAACATCCCGGTCGAGAACCTGCTGGTGGTGACAGACGATAAAGATTTGCCGTTCAGTAAGTTGCGCCTGAAACCCAAAGGTTCACCGGGCGGACACAATGGCCTGAAGCATATTGACGAAGTACTGGGAACGCAGGAATATGCCCGACTTCGGTTCGGCATTGGCAGTAATTTTTCGCGCGGACGGCAGATTGATTTTGTTCTGGGCGAGTTTCCCGATGAGGAAATGGATCAGCTTCCAGCCGTTTTAGACCGAGCGGGTGATGCCGTGCTTAGTTTTTGTACTATGGGCATACAACAGGCCATGAATAATTACAATCAATAGTAGTATTTTTTAAAGAACTTTCAAATTTTTTTAATCAATAGTTTAGAGATCACAAGCCATCGAAGACCCATATAATATTCTAATATTAAAGAGTTTTTAATGCTAAAAATGCTTTTTATCTGCTTTTCCAGCATTTTATACGGTACAAAATTTCGTAGCGAACCCATACAGGTTTTGTAGAATTCAAACTCAGAAGGACATTTGTGTGTTCTTAATTTGAACACAAAATAAAACAAAACTATGAAATCGCGTGTTATCGTTGCATCGTTGGTTCTTGGATTAGGACTAGCGAACAGTGAAGC
>JAJAYX010000019.1 GCA_026785985.1 Rudanella sp.
ATCATAATCTTCTTCGTCTCGCTCGTGTCACCGGCTTTCAGTTGCAGGAAATACAGACCTGTAGGCAGTTGGCCAAGGTCAACCTGTTCGTTGATGGTTGTTCCGCGAACGGGCAGCGATATGGCCCGAATGGTTTGGCCCATCGGACTCGTTAGGGTCAGTCCTGCTTCGGTGGCCACTTTCGTTAATTGAGCCTCCACCCGAATCACACCATTGCTCGACGGGTTGGGATAAATCAAGAATAGTAGGGGCTTGGTAGGTTCCGTAGCCAAAATAGGCGGTGGTGGTGGAATCTGGATTTGCAGGTTATCGATGGCCCAACCCCAACCATAGGATAGTTGATCGGCATAGAGACGAAACCGAACCAACACCACGTCGTTGGCTTTGAAAAGGCCCGTTTCGAGCATACGGATCTCCCGATTTTTGAACAGAGCCGGTGTCGGAACGCCCGTAGAGTTTACGTCGATTCCGGTTCCCGTACTTGTTTTGGTCCAGAACTGATTCCAGTCGTTGTTCTCACGTACATCGTATCCTTCAATCATTGGTGACCAGGTACGGCCATTGTCTTTCGACCCTTCGACAATCACATAGTCGAAAAAGTTGGGATCCCCGTATCGGCTACCCAGTTCACCGGGTTCGACGATAGCAATTTCGGAGAACCGAATAGTAGCACTATCGGGATTGGCTTTCAGGCGAATCGGAGCCAATAGCAGAGCGGAGGTGTTGTTCTCGTAGTCGTAGGTACTACCGTTCCGGTAGGGGTGTTCGGTTTGTAGCAGCGGACTCTGAAAACCAGACGGTTGCCCAATGGTGAATCCATTCGTGGCAAAATCAGCCGCTGCCGTGGTCGGGTTCGCAAAGTCGTTGCTGTAATTGGTTCGGACGGTTGCCTGCGGGGCTACCACCGCGATCTCCTGAAACCCCGTTGCCGGGAATATGAGTCTGTTTTTGGTGCGGGAACTGTCGATGGCAACAATACGGTATTGAATGCGCCCTCCGGTGGTTAACGAGCCTGTTGGGAATCGAAGTCGGGCCATATAAACACTATCAATTTCATCGACTCCACCAGTCAGTTGGCGTGTCTGGATGGTGTAGCGCATCGGCACAGGAGCTTGCGCTGTTCCATTAATCTGCCACTCCACATAAGCTGTATCGACACCCGTGATGCGGTCATCAGCAATTATCGCACTGATATTCAGCGTGTCGGTTGCCCCCACCAGCACATAGTAATTGTTGGTTCCTGCGGTGGTGGTAGCCGCTGGCGACGTAAACAGGCCATTTGTCCGCAATCCTAACCGCGACAAAGTCGGAGCCACATTATCAGGGCCGAGCGTGGCCCGGTAAATCATTTGCTGACCCGAAACCGACAGTTTGCCGGGGTTGTTAAACGTCCGTCCCGAAGCGTCTTTAACCTGGAAATAGTAGCCAACAACACCCGTAGCCAAACTGGCGGGCAGGGTGTAGGTGTATTGATCGGTGGCGCCGACGCGGGTAGGCGTAACAGCCGAATAACTGGCTACATTCGTTACGGATGTTCCCCGCCCGATGAATAACTGCACGGAGTTTGGCACAAGGGTCGTATCGCTGGTTATGTTCACACTCAACACCCGGTCAATCACGTCCTCGCTGTCGCGCAGGCGATTATCATGAATCATGGAGGTGGTTTTCCATTCCATATCCTCAAACATAGCCAAAGTGAGCGGGCCGGGGTTGAAAACTGCCACGCCATTGCTTGCTTCGGGGGTCATCAACTCCTTGCGGTTTCCATCGGGATAAGTGCGCTCGTCTAAGTGCGACGTGCTGGAACCGGCCTGAAACGTTGAAGGGGCGTACAGTCGGGCTTTCTGCCCTGTTTTCCGTTGAAGAACTGGCCCGTTAAAAAACAGGTTATCGCCAACATACTGGTTGTAGAGTGCCGCCGAATTATCGGGGAATAGAGCTGCGTTGATTGTTTTCTGGCCGGTTGCATTCTCCACAAACGCATCGAAAATCAGCGGGGGTAACACACTGGCAGTGTTGTTATTCCCCACACTCCGACCACTAACGAAGCCCAGGCCGTGACCGATTTCATGCAATACCACCGTCACAAAATCCAACTGAGTTGGTCCTGGTTTTCCGTCTATTCCCAAATACCAATCAACCTGATTGTTGAAGTTGGCATTAATATCAGACGAAGTGCCATTGAGGTTCTTCCGGCCAATTTTCTCAGCCAGAGCGATGGCATAAAAAGCGTCAGCCTTTTGGGTTGGGCCATAAAGCCGATAATAATCGCCGGGGCTGGCACTGCCGAGTGTTACCCGACTGCGGCTGGGTGAACCTAAATTGATCCAGTTGGCTCTTAAGTTGATGGGGATGGGGGATTTTATAATGGACGACCAAATATCGACCGCAAATTGAAAAGCGGCCCTTGCATTATTGGGGAAGCCATTATACGTCACCACAAAGGTGGACGTTTGCGGGGCGGCAACCCGCGCTGTGCTGTTGCCCCGCAACCGTAGAAACGATTCGGGGGCAGGAACGGAATAAAAATTGGTATTATCGAGTCGGGCAGAGCAGGTTATGCTAACGGGCTTATCCAGACGCATCTGCATCGCAAATTGCTGATAGGGAGAGCGGGAGGCTGTTTTTTGTCCCATTGCAGCACTTATTACAAACCACATGGCAACAGAGGCCAGTAGTCGGGCGGCAAACAAAAATCGCATGTGAACGTAACGTAAAGTGTTAGAGCAAATAGAACCGAAATTGATTGAACTGGTAACGATAGAAAGGAGAATTTATGATTGGGGATTTCGGATTTCGGATTTATTGCTGACGCATGTTCTGCCTGCAATAAAAAAGCTATTCGGACGGAATGGCTTTTTGAAACCCGAAAAAGTAAAGAAACACCTATTTATGTACGTGATAACGACGATATTGAGGTTTTTGAAAGCCTTGGTCCTGCTGCCATTGGCGTAGTCGAAAAAACACGGGATAATGCCCTTTTCTTATCAACTTGTGATCAAAATAATGTAAAAATTGCAAAAGAGATTGCGGCTTGGTTCAACCAGTTTAACAG
>JAJAYX010000020.1 GCA_026785985.1 Rudanella sp.
ATACCGTCCCCTACCTTTGATACACCTTTTTACTGCAAGGTTAGGATACCCTGGGCCATAATTAAAATCTGGTCGGTGATGCTCGGAAGGCGTAAAATGCGCCAGGCCGTGCCGTAATCCTGATTTTTTTTCAGGAACAGGGCTTTGCAACGATCCACAACTTGCCGATATTGAGTTTCTGTATTCATAGTTAATGCTGCAAAATACGAAAAAAACGCTGAATTGCCGGGGAAGACTCGTTGACTTGAGTCATGGAACCGCCATAATGGGCATTCTGAACGTAACTCCCGACTCGTTTTTTGCGGGTAGCCGGGTAAATAATGATCGGGGAATGACAAATGAAGCGGTGGATCGTGCCGGGCAAATGCTTCGCGATGGAGCCACCTTTCTCGATATTGGCGGCTACTCGACCCGCCCCGGTGCGCCCGACATTAGCCCCAGCGAGGAGGCTGACCGGGTACTGCCCGCCATCGAAACTATCCTCCGCACCTGGCCCGACGCGCTGGTTTCAGTCGATACGTTTCGGGCCGATGTTGCCCGGCAAGCCGTGGAAGCCGGTGCGTGCATGGTGAACGACGTGGCCGGTGGCACCCTTGATCCGGCCATGTTCAAAACAGTGGCCGAACTGGGTGTGCCTTATGTGTTGATGCACCTGCGCGGCACCCCCCGAACCATGCAGTCGCTGGCAAAATACGACAATGTAGTAACGGAAGTGATTGACGAACTGGGTAATCAATTGGCCAAACTTCGGGCGTTGGGCCACAAAGATGTTATTCTTGACCCCGGTTTCGGCTTTGCCAAAACGCCCGCCCATAACTTCGCACTTCTGAGCCAGTTAGAATCGTTTCGGCTGTTCAGTGAACCGCTGTTGGTGGGCGTTTCCCGCAAATCGACCATCTGGCGCACCCTCGGTATCACCGCCGACGAAGCCCTCAACGGAACCACGGTATTAAATACAGTAGCTTTGTTAAAAGGTGCGTCGATTCTGCGGGTTCACGACGTTCGCGAGGCCGTCGAAGCGGTCACGCTGGTAGGGCATGTGTCGTCAGGTCGGGGAACCTGCCACCACCACACTCACACCAACTGATATTTCTTCCCCGGCAGCGACCGCACGAATCCACGAAACTCCAGGTTGAGCAACAGGGCAGCTAATTGGCCCATCGGAATGGTGCTTTTCCAACTGAGGTCGTCGATGTGGTAACTGGGCGTTTGGCGGAGTAACGACAGAATCTGGCTCTCTTCTTCGGTAACATCAACAGGCAAGGCCGGGGCTGCCGTGCGCGGATTCACGGGGCCGTCGGACGGGGCGGGTGCATCCCAGCGAACGGCTTCGATCAGATCCTGGGGGCGGGTGTAAATCTGGGCTTTGTTTTCGCGGATCAGTTTGTTGCACCCCAACGAAAATGCCTGATTCAGTTGGCCGGGTACGGCAAAAACTTCGCGGTGGTAGTTGTTGGCATATTCGGCCGTGATAAGGGCACCCCCTTTTGCGGCTGCTTCAATCACCACCACCACGTCGCTGAGACCGGCAATGATGCGGTTGCGGGCCGGGAACATCCGGGCATCGGGTTTTATGCCGGGCCTGCTTTCGGTGAGTAGCCCCCCCAGGAACTGCATCTCCTGAGCGGTTTTCTGATGTTGCGAGGGGTAAATTACATCCACTCCGCTGGCCATTACGGCAATGGTTGGCAACCCGGCTCCGATACTGGCGCGGTGGGCGGCAATGTCGATGCCGTAGGCAAGCCCGCTGATCACCGTAACGCCGTAAGGCTGCATGGCCTGCACGATCTCTTCTGTCACCCGCCGACCGTAGTCAGTGGCTTGCCGGGTACCCACCAGACCAATGGTCCGGGGGGCGTTGAGGTTGCCTTCACCCAAATAGTACAGCAAAGCCGGGGCATCGTAAAGGCCCCGGAGCCGGGCAGGGAAGTCGGTATCAGTGTAGAAAAGGGCGCGGGCTTTGAGTTTTTCTATCTGCTTCACCACTTTCTCCGCTTCAGTGACGGCGGCCGGTTGCCGGATAGCGCGGGCTGTTACCTCACCAATACCCGGAATACGCAGCAACTTAGCCACAGGCGCGGCAAACACAGCTTCGGGGCTGCCACAATAACTGACAAGTTGCCGAATCAGAACATCGCCAACACCGGGAACAAGTGTCAGCGCAATTGCATGGAGAGACTGCATTCGTGAATGGGGGAATGGAATAAGCTACAAAGTAACAGCGTGGTGTGAACAGATCGTTACGGAATTGTCAATTGTTTATTACTGAGTCATATCAAGATTTTGCAAACTCGTAACAACCCGGTCACGCTCAGGTAACAGTGTATCGCTTGATTTGCAGATTGAAAAACTGCTATCCAAACAATTGTGCTGTTCAACAAATCCTTTGTCGTTCCACCAGCCGTCTTAACCGCTCTTCTGATTACTGGCGGTAACGATCACTCCGGATATATCCTGATTAATAACCACGAATACATGCAGTCGGTATCGCGGGTGTATCTGAACAAATTCTTCAAACCCGTAAAAGGCGAGTACATCGTTGATTATGAAGGTGGTCGGTGGCGGCTTTGCTCGGCTTCGCCAACAGCTCCTTCACCGAAGGCGGTCAGGTCGTGATTGTTCGGGGAATTTCCGGGTAAAACCATCAAATTCAGCAAACCTGCAAGATCCCTAATGCCTTGCAGGTTTTGTTTTTCCACTGTTTCATAACCAGTAATCATGCGTCGTGTCCCCCGGTTTCTTCCGCTTTTCCTGCTCGTTACTCTGCTGGCGGTGGCTTTGTTCGGGGCAATCAGCCACCTGATTATACCCCGGCCAACAGAGTTGGCACAACTGAAGCAGCAGGTTAGCCACGATCTGGACTCATTAGACAACCTGCTTACTGATAAGCTATTGACACGCGCAAAGTCGCCGGCGAGTTCGATTACGACTGATTCTTTGCAACAAACTTTTCTGGCGTGTCGGGCGGCTTACAAACGGATTGAACCGTTTTCGGAATATTATTTCCCGGCTACCTCCCGCTTAGTGAATGGCTCACCTCTTCCCGAAGTAGAAATAAAGGAAACAAAACAGTTTGAGCCGGGTGGTTTGCAGGTGATCGAGGAGTTACTTTACCCCGAATTTGACCCGGCAAACCGGGAGAATCTAGTGCGGGAAATTGGTAAACTGAACGGCGAACTGGGCCGGATGCGGGTGCTGTGGGAAGCCACCGAATTAACCGATGCCCACGTTTTCGATGCGCTCCGGCTCCAGGTTTTTCGCGTTATCTCCCTTGGCATCAGTGGGTTCGATACGCCCCTTTGCCAAACGGCCATGCCCGAAGCTGGGGAAACTTTTGCCGTCATGCAAACGATGGTTCGGCGTTACGACGATGGCTCAATGGAAGCACACGGTCTGCTGAATTTGTTACGCGGGGCCGAAACGTATTGCCGCGAACTCCCCGATTTTAACCGCTTCGACCGGGCTTATTTTATTCTTAACTATGCTAACCCAGTCAGCAAAAGGCTATTGACATACGGACAGCGCCTGGGTATTGAGTCATTTCACGAAGTACGCCCCTTGAGAGCTACCGCCGAGACGCTGTTTTCTGCCAGTGCATTCGATGCCGATGCCTACGCCCAAACGGAGGATGCCCGCCAGAATCCGGCTAAAATCGAGTTGGGCCGACAGTTATTTTACGACCCCGTGTTATCGTCGGGTGGGGCTGGCAAAGCCCGTTCCTGTGCTGGTTGCCACCAACCCGACAAAGCCTTCACCGACGGACAGGTGAAAGCCAGAACGCTCACCGGACAGGGGTTGATTGGCAGGAACACGCCCACCCTTATTAACGTGACTTTTCAGAAAAGTCAATTCTACGATATGCGGGCATCGTCGCTCGAAGGGCAGGCGTTCGATGTGATCCACAACACCGACGAAATGCGGGGTTCGCTCACCGAAGCGGCTAAAAAACTCCAGCAAAGTGCGGCTTATATTCGCCAGTTCAAGCAGGCATTCCCCACTGCCACGGGCCACATCGAGCCGGTACAAATTCAAAATGCTCTGGCCAGTTATGAACGCACCTTAACTGATATTGTGAGTTCATAAAGGAGTCAACGACGGGTATTATACTGCAAATTACCGGGATCAAGTCCGCAAGAATCGGGTTGGCTTGGGCAGCGGTTTTAGCGACCTTTGTGTAGGTCAAACGAGTTAGCAACCATGAACACGAACAACACGTACACCTACGAACAAATTGCCCGGGCCATCGAACACCTGACCACCAACTTCCGCGAACAACCTTCGCTGGCCAATCTGGCCGATCATGCCAATGTGAGCGAGTTCCATTTTCAGCGACTTTTCACGGAATGGGCGGGCGTAAGTCCCAAAAAATTCAGTCAGTATCTGACCCTCGAACACGCCAAAAATCAGCTTCGCTTCGGTGCGTCCCTTGCGGCAGCCGCCCACGAAGCTGGTTTGTCGGGCACGGGGCGATTGCACGATCTGTTTGTGACGATTGAGGGCGTTACGCCGGGGCAGTTCAAACAGGCGGGGGCGGGTTTGGTGCTGACGTATCGCGTTTTCGACAGTCCGTTCGGACCCTATTTACTGGGAGCTATCAACAACAAAATTGCCGTGCTGCATTTTCTGGCCGATACCGAAATCCCCGAACAAATTGCGGCTGCTGCCTGGCCCGAAGCCACTCTTCAACAGGATTCTGTGGGTTTGCAATCAATAGCCAACCAGATTTTCCCGGCTGTTGGGGCCGTTGCGTTGGGGTCTCCCAAACCACTCACGATGCTGATGCGGGGGTCGGCTTTTCAGTTAAAAGTATGGTCGGCCCTGCTCAAAATCCCCGAAGGTCGGTTAGTGAGTTACGATCAGATTGCCGATGCCATTGGGCAACCCACAGCTTCGCGGGCGGTTGGCACGGCCATCGGCAGCAACCCCATTGGCTATTTAATTCCGTGCCACCGGGTGATCAAAAAAACGGGCTTATTTGGCGGCTATCGCTGGGGTACAGATCGCAAACAGGCCATGCTGGGTTGGGAGGCAGCACGGGTCAATGGATGATGGGTAATGAGCAATGGATAATGGGATTCGTCAAACGGACTTAGGCATAAGCCGTTTTGCCCAGCTTCGTGCGTTGGCGGGGCATCAGGTTATGGGCTTTGTGACCTCGGCTGGCTTTGTGGCTCAGAGTATTGTTGGCCGAACGAAACTGATCTGCTCGTTGCGCTCATTAGTGCGCTGCTGCTGAAGCGCAACCCGTTGATTCCGGCAGTATACCCATATCTTGCCGGGACCTATTTCTTCCTGATATAAGCCAGTAAGTCGCTCATGTCGGGAACCGAAATAGCCTGCTCCAGGCCTTCGGGCATGGCCGAGTTGGGGGTGGCAGTCAGGCGTTTTACGCGGCTGGCCGCAATGGTCTGCTGCTGCCCACCCATGAGCCGGAGCGTGTAGGAAGTGGGTGTTTTGGCGGCCATAATCCCCTCAACGGTTGTGCCGTCGGTTAGCTCCACCTGCCAGTACTCAAACTTGTCGGCGATGGCCCGGCTGGGTATCAGAATGCTTTCGAGGATGTTGGCCGCCGGACGGTTGCGAAGTGAGTTCAGTTCGGGGCCAAACGCAATGCCCTCGCCGTTGAGCTGATGGCAGGGAGCACAGGTACGGGCAAAAATAGCCTTGCCGTTGGCGGCCCTGCCGGTTTGGTTCAGGCTGGGCTGATAAGCCGCCAGAACGGCCTCGCGGGTGAGCCCCCCGTTGGCCAGCACCTTCCGGGCTTTGGCCCGCAGCCGGAGGTCGTCGTTGTTCATGAGACGGACCATCTGCCGCCAGCTCAGGCTTTCCCGCTTAACGGTTCCCCCGGCTACTGCGTCGAGCAGGAGGCCAGTCCAGCTTTCGCGCTTCATAAAAGCGTCGATGGCGGTGGCCTGCAGGGCCTTCGGTAAGGTGCTCCACTGACTAAACAGGTAGCTGCAGGGCTGATTGTCAGTCGAATTGTCGAGCGTTTTCAGAGCGGCAAACTGCACCGTCATTGATTCGCTGGGACGAACGAACGTTTGGAGCAACGGCGGCTGACCAACCGGGTTTGCCAGCGAGAGCAAATACACCGCATCGGCCCGCAGGGCTTCGTTGGCCAGGCGGTTTTGGGCAATTGGCCAGGCGGTTTTTCGGGCAAATTCGCTGGCCGACCGGGGCAAGCCTACGGTGCCGAGCAACTGCAGGGCTGCCTGCCGCAGGGTCGGTTCGGTTTGGGCAGAGAACTGGTTCAGGAGCTGTTGCTTGTCGGCATCCGTTAGCCCTGCCGGCACCGACGTGTTGGCCCATACTTGCTGCATACCCGTCAGCAACGACGCCCGCACCGGCCCACTAGCCGTGGAATTCAGGGCCAGGTTCAACAATTGGCGAATGCTTTTTTCCTGCCGGGTATTGGCAATGGTTGCCGCTGCATACAGCAGGAAGTTGCGACTAGCCTCCGTGTTTTTGTTGGCGAACCGACGCAGGGCCTCTGCCAGCAGGTTGGTTTCGCGGCCCGGCGCCGACGAGAGGGTGGCTATCTGCACCCATTTGTCAGTTAGGTCGCGCTCCAGAATGGTCAATTGGGCGGCTGTTATGGCGGGCGTTTGGGGTAAGTTACCCAGGGTGCAAGCCAGCTGATAGCGAACCTTTGGGCTGGGGTCGTTGCGGAGGGCGAGTAGGGCGGGCGTGAGCTGAGGAAAACGGGCGAGGTGCCGCTCGGCAATGCGGAGGGCGTTTTCGCGAACGCCGGCGTTTTCGTGAGCCAGATTGTCGGTCAGGGTTTGGGTATCAATGGCCTGTAATCCGTCGAGCAGCCACAGGGCATGCACCCGGGCTTCGGGCCGTTTGGTGGTGCGGGCCAGCTCGCGCAAGCCGTCAATGGCCGGGCTTTTCCGCTCAAACAACAGCCGTTGAGCCGTTCGGCGATACCAGCCATTGGGGTTTTCGAGTTGGCTAATCAGGTCTTTGTCTGCCATCTTCGACAGGTTCAGCCTGCCGAGCCAATCCATGGGCAAGCCACTTTTCGGTACAATCCGGTAAATCCGTCCTTTGTTGGTACCCGCATACAACGCCCCGGATTGGTTCACCTCGTCTGACATCCATTCGGGGTGTTCCACAATTTGCCGGTAATAATCAACCACATACAGGGCACCATCGGGGCCTACATAAAAATTTACGGGCCTGAACCAGGCATCTTTCGAGGTCAGAAAATCACGGGTACTGTCGATGCGGCTGGCCGAAAAACTGGCCCCGTTATCGCGGATGCGGTCCACATGCACAAGGTTATGAACGGGTTCAGCCACAAACGTAGTGTTGTCGTTATACAGTGTCGGAAACGCATTGCCGTTGTACCAGGTAACGCCACAGGCCGACGAAATAACACCCACATCGGTTAGCAACTGGTGATGCGGGTTTTCGGTGGTGGGAAACACCTCACAGGCATCGTTGTGGTCGGAGATGGACTGGGTTGCATCGGGAATAAGCAGGTTCGGATTACGCCTGAGGTAGCGGGCCGCAATGGCTTCGTGGTAGAGGTGCTTGGCGTTTTCGGTCAGGAAATGGTGTCCCCAGGGGTCAAAGGTGTGTCCAAACTGACTTTCGCCCGAGAGAGCCTCCAGTTCGTAGCTGTCGGGCCTGAACCGAACGTTACGGTCTTCGCCGTTTTTGCCCAGCGTGGGTGCTTTGGGGTTATCGGGGAAGCGGATTTCGGCCCCTTCGTCGGCGAACTCCTTCTTGCAAACGGAGGGCGTGATGGCCCATTGGTGAGCCATGTAAATCCAGTTGTCGATCCCGAAAATGGGATTGTTGAGGTTGTGTTGGGGGTTGGAGCGCGCAAACCCGGTCAGCAACGGTTTTTTGAGGTCGGCCCGGTCGTCGCCGTTGGTGTCTTCCAGATACCAGACGTAGGGCGGGTCGGTCACGATCAAGCCCTTTTTCCAGCGCATCAGGCCCGTGGGCAGAATCAGGCTATCGGCCCATACCACGCTTTGGTCGGGGTATCCATCGGCGTTAGTGTCTTTGAGGAGTTTTACCTGACCCGTGCCCGACAGGTCGAGTGGGTAGCCGTGCATCTCAATCACAAACAGGCGGCCATCTTCGTCAATTTCCATGGCCACGGGGTCGGCAATGAGCGGTTCGGCGGCTACCAGTTCAACCCGAAACCCCTCGGCTACGGAGAGGCCATCAAGCGCTTTTTGCAACTCGGGCGAGAGCTTGGGGGGCGTTCCAACGGGCCGTTGCTGGCAGGTGAGCAGCAGGGCGCAAATGAGGGTGAGAATCAGCGTTTTCATACGAATGGTAAAGTCAGGTTTGTCTTAATTTTTCCTAAATCCCGACCTGCATTCTCAATAGATCGGGTGCTTTAACGGGAAACCCCTATTTTTGTAGCAGCACGGCCCTACTTCCAATGGATGGTGCCTGGCATCGTTGACAATAATGGATAATGCACAATGGAAAATGGCGTTCTGCGAAGGAAACTACTCGTTTTCATTGTTAGTTACCCATTCCCCATTATTCATTGCACCCTATGGCTCGTAGAAAGAAAAAAGTTGGTCGATACCCCGGTGGCCTAATCCTGTTCAGCATGACAGTGGCCCTGTTTCTGATTGGTTTTTGCGGATTACTGGCCCTTCAATCCAAACGGTTAGTGACCTATATCCGTGAGAATTACGA
>JAJAYX010000021.1 GCA_026785985.1 Rudanella sp.
CGCTTGACCAGCACTTTGTGGCGGGCCAGCCGCATCATTCCGTTGGCCAACGCAATGGTCGCGACCACGGACATTCCCTCAGGAATAGCGGCAATGAACAAGGCGATGGACGTTTCGACTAACCGTCCGACCGATTCGCCCCGCAGCAGGCCTACCACCACAAACCCGGCGGACAGGACCAGTACCACACCGATAAGTACCTTCGAGAGGCCATTCAGTTTCTCCTCCAGGGGAGTAATGTTGTGTTCGGCCTGATCGACCAATTGGCTGATCTTGCCCAGTTCGGTTTTCCCGCCGACGGCCGTTACGATGGCCCGACCCGTACCCGCCGTTACCGCCGTACCCTTGAAAAGCCGGTTGTGCTGATCGCCCAACGGGGCGTCGGCAGCGGTCGGCTCCGTGGTTTTGGCAACGGGGAGCGATTCCCCCGTCAGCGTCGATTCATCCACCTCAAGCTGATTGACCTCGGCCAGTTCGGCGTCGGCAACGACGAGGTCCCCCGCTTCAACGAGCAGCACGTCGCCGGGGGTAACGTCCTCCGACGAAATTTCCTGCACCTGCCCATCGCGCACGACCCGGGCCTGGGCGGTACCCAACTGGCGCAGGGCCTGCATCGACTGGCGGGCGTTCCATTCCAGGACAAAGCCAATCAGCGTATTGACGGCCAGGACGGCCAGAATCGCCCAGCCTTCGACCGTGTCGCCCAGGGCGAACGACAACCCGGCCGCCAACGCCAATACGCCGACGATAATACTTTTGAACTGGCGTAAAAGCAGGACAAACCAGCTTTCCGGCTTGATGGTTTCCAGCACATTGGGGCCGTAGTCGATCAGGTACTGCCGGGCCTGCGCCGAGGTAAGGCCCTGGGCCAGGTTGGTCGTTGGAGGTGGGGGTGTCGTGAGTTGAGCGGGCATTACGTTATGACGTTTAGTGATTTATTCTAAGACTACCCGCCACCGGCTGTACACATCCCGGTACACCCGTATGGCCCCCGCGTCGTCTATGTCCAGCACGTTGTACGTGATCAGTACCGGCACGGCCTGGGGCAACGGCAACGTTTTGGGACTGGCGTTTATGGGGCAGGTAGTCAGGTAGTTGGGGGCAAATCGGGCGTAACCTAACAGCAGATTGGCCAGTTCATCGGGCTTTTCGACGCGGATACAGCCGTGACTCAAAAACCGATTTTCCCCCGTAAAGAGCCGCCGGGCGTTGGTATCGTGCAGGTAAATGTCGTAAGGGCTACTGACGTTAAATTTCAGCAGGCCCAGGGCATTGTCGCAGCCCGTCGATTGCCGTAGGCGGTACGGAAAAGCCTTTGCGGAGGCTGACCAGTTTATTCTGGCCGGGTCAACAGTTTGCCCTTTCGCGTCGATCACCTGCAGGTTCATGGCATCGAGCGTAGCGGTGGGATTCCGCCGAATTTTAGGCAGTAACTCCCGGACTGTGATGGAGCGGGGCACATTCCAGTACGGATACAGCACCAAACTGGGGACGAGGGCCGTAAAGCTGGGGGTCGGGGTGCTGGCCTTGCCCATAATCACCCGGCTATCGAGCAGCGTGTTGCCATGCCGATCAACAACCCGGAGCGTGGCCGAAGGGATATTGATCAAAATGCGTTTATCGGCGGGAAAGCGGTTGAGCCAGCGGTAGGTATTCAGCGTTTCCTGTACCTGCTCAATGGTCAGCGAATCGCCCATGTAATCGTCACTCAGAAAACGCGTGTAATATTCTTTTAATAACTGGTAGTTAAGGTCGGGCGATTCCAGTGAATCCAGCAGGGGGTACCAGTCGGCCCCGCCCATAAATTGGTGCGTAAGTCGGCTGATCCTGGCCGTATCAAGTTGTCCCGTTACGCCCTGATAGCTCATTCGGCGGGGCGTATGGCCGTAGATGATTTGGGTAAAATAGCGGTTCATACAGGTTTCGTCCGGCTCCAGACACAGGCTATCTATTGGTTCACCAACCGCCCCAATGGTGTGAGCGTAGGACTGTAAGCGGTTCCAATCGTCGGTTTGAGCATCGACTGAAATGGCGGGCAGGTATAGCAGTGTAAGAAGAAGAAACAGGCGCATAGCGGCAGGGCGTTTGACAAACGAATCGACACCACAAAGATGCCGTTTATTGGCCCCTCGATTGCTGATTACAATCAGCCCCGCACCTGACCCCGGTCACATTTAGGGACGAATCGACTGGCCATTTTTGTCGAACTGAATTTTTCCGTATAACTTCATTTTCGGTCAGGACTACCGCAAATGTAGCTAACCATCAGCCCGATTCACTATGAAAACGATTCTGCTCGCCACCAGCCTTTCGGATAATTCCGCCTGGGCCGCCGATTACGCGCTTGAACTGGCAAAAAAGTTAGGCGCTGACTTAACCATCGTTCACGCCTATGATCCGGACCCGGCCGGTGGATTGGCGTACGAGTCAGTGGACGTTACGGCCATGCGCCACCTCAGCCGGTTGCGTACGCGTATGATGAAGTCAACTAAAGGCAGTGTTACTATTTCGGTCGTGGCCCGCCCCGGCGAACCGGAAACGGTAATCGAAACCGAAATAGCGGCCCAAAACGCGGACCTGCTGATTATGGGCCTGGCCGGGGAGGATCCGCAAAAAGCCCGTACCCAAGGCAGTCTGGCCAGGAAACTGATTCCCCGGACGCGGGTGCCCATGCTGTTGGTGCCGCTGGGAGCACACTATCAAACGGTGCAGACTATCGTGTTGGCCGTTGATCTGTCGAGTCCGGTGGATACCCTGGCGCTGGCCAGTGCCAAACGGTTTGCCCAACTTTTCGGGGCTACGCTGAACATCATTTGCATGGAAAACGAACCGAATGAGCCACTGCACAAAGCCGCCGAAGGTATCTGTAACCTTTTATCCGATTTGCCGCACACGTTCAGTTTTCTTCCGGGAAATGATCTTGCCCTGGTTTTGGATGATTATGCAGACAGCCACCAAGCCGATCTGATTATGTTGCTGCCTAAGCCCCACAATCGGTTAGAGTCGCTACTGATGGAAAGTGTTACCCAGCAGGTGGTGCGGCAGGCCAGGGTTCCGGTGCTGGCCACCGTTTAGCCCTAATTCGGTATGTCCCTGCCCATTGTTCAACCACCGGGTCCCTCCCTGACCGGCTTACCGTCGGCTGAAGTGGAAGCCGCCCGTAGTCAATTTGGTCGTAATCAACTGGCAACTGCCGAGTCACAGACGGGCTGGCGGCTGGTTGTTGAGGTGGTCTCCGAGCCGATGTTCATCCTGCTGGCCGTGGCCAGTCTGCTCTACGTAGTGCTGGGCCAGTGGCAGGAGGGCATTGTGCTGGGGGTAGCGATGGGATTGGTGGCCGGGATTTCGGTGTTTCAGGCGGTGCGGAGTGACCGGGCGTTGCAGGCCCTGCGACAACTTACCCAGCCCACGGTCTCGGTGCTTCGCGATGGAGAACTCACAACGGTGGCCGTTGAGCAGGTCGTGGTGGGCGATGTTGTCTGGCTGACCGAAGGGCAAACGGTGCCCGCCGACGGGCAATTGGTGCAGGCCAACGACTGCTCGGTGGATGAGTCTATTCTCACCGGCGAATCCGTACCGGTAACCAAAACCATTCCTGATACCGACCGCTTTTTTGCCGGTACGCTGCTCACGTCGGGGAGTGCTTACCTGCGGGCAACGGCCGTCGGCGAAGCCACTGACCTGGGTAAACTGGGACGATCTCTCCAGACCATAAAAGTCGAGAAAACGCCCTTGCAGCTACAGATTGGCCGGTTTGTGCGGGGCATGGCCTTCGCTGGCTTCGGGGCTTTCGCGCTGGTGTGGGCCGTTAATTTTGCCCAATCCGGCGATTGGGCCACCTCGCTGTTGCTGGGGTTGACCATCGCCATGTCGGTGCTGCCCGAGGAAATTCCAGTGGCGTTTAGCAGCTTTATGGCCCTGGGAGCCGCCCGGATGGTCCGTTTTGGCGTACTGACCAAACAACCGCAGACCGTCGAAAGCATCGGCTCCGCCACGGTGATCTGCACCGATAAAACGGGCACCATCACCCAGGAAGGCATGACGCTGGTGAAATTGTACGACCACCGCACCCCTACGGTCGTTGATCTGACCGGCCCGTTGTCCGAGTCCGCGCGCGATGTGCTGGCCTATGCCCGCTGGGCCTCAGAACCCGAACCGTTCGACGCGATGGAGCACGCCATCGTCGTCGCTTTCCAACGGGTATTCAGCGAGACAAACCCGCTCCCCAGACCGCTGATTCACGAGTATCCGCTGGCGGGTGTTCCCCCCATGATGACCCACGTTTACGCGCCCGACACCGGGCCAGTACGGGTGGCGGGCAAAGGGGCCGTCGAACGGATCATTCGGGTGTGCCGCCTGCCGGAAGTTGAAGCCGTAGCGGTGCTCCGGCAGGCTGAGGAACTGGCGAAGCAGGGCTACCGGGTACTGGGCGTAGCGGGCAGCGACTGGACGGGGGAAGCCTACCCGGTCGAACAGGATGATTTCGACTGGTCGTTAAAGGGGCTGGTCGCCCTGGAAAATCCGCCCAAGCCCAACGCCAAAACCGTCATTCGGCAGTTTGGTCAGGCGGGTATTTTGGTGAAGATGATAACCGGCGATTCCCCCGAAACGGCGCAGGCCATTGCCCGGCAGGTGGCCCTGCCCAACGCCGACCGCACCCTGACGGGTCAGCAGGTGATGGCCTTGTCGGACGCAGCGTTGCAGACGGAAGCGGGTTCGGTCAACGTCTTCGCGCGGATGTTTCCCGAAGCTAAACTCCGCGTGATTCGGGCCTTGAAAGCGGCCGGCGAGGTGGTGGCCATGACCGGCGACGGGGTCAACGACGGCCCGGCACTGAAAGCCGCTCACATTGGGGTGGCGATGGGAAAACGGGGAACGGAACTGGCTAAACAGGCGGCTTCGCTCGTGTTGGTCAACGACGATTTGGGCGGCATGGTCGATGCCATTGCCCAGGGCCGACTCATTTACCAGAACCTGAAGCGGGCCGTTGGCTACATCGTCGCTATCCACATCCCGATTATTCTGACCGTGACCCTGCCCCTGCTGTTCGGCTGGCAGTACGTTAACCTTTTCAGTCCGGTACACGTCATTTTTCTGGAATTGGTCATGGGGCCGACCTGCTCGATTGCCTTCGAGAATGAACCCGCCGAACGCGACCTGATGCGCCAGCCGCCCCGCCGACTGACCGACACGTTTTTTACGGCGGGTGAACTCGGCATCCGGGTGGTGCAGGGCCTGGCGATTTCACTGGCTACGCTGTTTGTTTACTGGCAGACCATGCAGGCGGGCTACGCGCTGGAGCGGGTGCGGACCATGACGTTTATCACGCTGGTGTTGAGCAACATCTGGCTTACGCTGGTGAGTCGGTCGGATCGGGAGTCGGTCCTTACCACGCTGCGCCGTCCGAATCCGCTGCTCTGGCTCATGCTGGGATTGACGATCCTGATGGGGGCGGCTTTTCTGCTGGTACCGGGGATTCAGAACCTGGCTCAGTTTAGCCCGTTGACGATTGAGGACTTGAGCTGTTGCGGGTGGGTATCGCTGACCGGTGTTGGCTGGATCGAAGGCTATAAGTTTTGGGGGCGGCTGAGGAAGCCCTCGCCAGCTATTCAGTAGCTGAATGGGTCAGATGGGTTATTCCACCGCGCGGTGGAGTAACCTTCCTAACCATTTCAAGCATCCAGTGCGACAGGTTCGCCAGCATAACCTCATCCAACATCCCCTCGTGCCGCCAGATCTCGATGCCCTGCTGCACCAGCACAAAGGCGGGTAGTTGCCGCACATCAAAACTCCGTACCACATCCGAATGCAGGGTTTCGTCGATCGTTAAAACGCGAACCAATCCCCCAAGCTGCTGTTGCAGTGTTTCGACGAGTTCAATGAGCGACAACCGCTGGCTGATCGACTCACGACCGGACACCGACGGTACGAAAACCAGCAGTACAGCCGTTTTGGCCGGAATCAGAATGGGGTCATGGGTGTTGTTCATGGTAAATTTGGCCGGGTGGCCTGGTGGGCTGTCGCAACAGTAGAATTGAGTGTAAAATTGACAGGATGACGCTCTGAACTGTATGATGCCGGTCAACTGACTAACTGATTTTTGACCGATTTGCCTAAATTCACAGTATCTTTTCGCTGACCTCCCGATTCGGTAGCGGCTGATGACAACCCGCGCCGAGCACTTCTATGCTGACAGTCCATCCCATAAATACCCTGACCAACCTGCTTTTTGAACAGAGTGAAGACTTTATCGGCATTTACGATACAAACACCGAGCGGTTTGAACGCGTGAATCAGGCGGGTTCCCGGATGCTGGGTTTTGCCTCCGAACAAGCATTTCTGAGCAATCCGGACTGGGCCCGTGCCCTCCCGACGCCCCCGCAGACAGATCAACAACGGACCACACTCATTCAGACGGTTTATCAACTTGGGCGGTACGAGCAGGAAGCCGAACAGATCCGTCAGGACGGCACCCGGTTCTGGGGTCGGTTAATCATTACGCCGGTCAGCGACGATACGACCCGGTATTTCCTGGTCCGGCTGACCAATCAGGGCAGGCTCCACCAGGCCGAGCACGAACTGGAACAAAGCGTTCAGCGCTACGAAGCGGTGTTTACGTACGCCACGATTGGTATCCTCGTTTGTGATCAGCAGGGCCGGATTGTGTCCGTCAACCAGATGGCTAAACAACTCTTCGGGTACGCCGATGATGAGTTGCTGGGTCAGCCCCTCGAAGTGCTGGTGCCGACCGATGTCGGGCAGTATCATGAGCGCCTTCGGCAGTCGTTCAACACCAATCCGCAGGTGCGGGCGATGGGTCATAACCGCGCCCTGCACGCCCGGCGCAACGACGGCTCCGTGTTCCCGACGGAAATCAGTTTGAGTTACTTCCGGCTGGATGATGAACTCTACGCGGTGGCCTACATCATCGACATCACCCTGAAAAAAGAAGCCGAACGCGAGCTGCTGGCCCACCGGGACCGCATCGAACGGCTCAACGCCGACCTGGAGCAGAAAGTGGCCGACCGCACCCACGCGCTGATGAACACGCTGGAGCAACTGGAGCAGTCGAAGGATGAACTGGCCAAGGCACTGGTGGCGGCACAAGAGTTGGGCGAGTTGAAATCGCGCTTCGTGTCCATGGCGTCACACGAGTTTCGCACGCCCCTGACCACCATCCTGACATCGGCCACCCTGGTCGGAAAATACGCCGACAGCGATCAGTTGGAGAAGCGGCAGAAACACCTGCTGCGCATCCACTCGTCGGTGAATCACCTCAACGATATTCTGGAAGAATTTCTGTCGGTGGGCCGGTTGGAAGAAGGTAAAGTGGAGACGAATCCGGCAGCGGTCGACTTGTTTCCGCTCATTCAGGACATCATGGCCGAGATGCAGGGGATGCTCAAAACCGGGCAGACCATTCGGTCGGCCATCCACTGCCCCGACCCCGCCTGGATCGACCCCTCGCTGCTGCGGAAAGTACTGGTGAATCTGCTGTCCAACGCCATCAAGTATTCCGGCGAGCAGTCGGTCGTGACGGTCCGGGGCAAGTACGCCGGTTCGCAACTGATTTTAACCGTCACCGATCAGGGCGTCGGCATCTCGCCGGACGATCAGGAGCACCTGTTCGAGCGGTTTTTCCGGGCCAAAAACGTCACTAATAAACCCGGCACCGGGCTGGGCCTGCACATTGTGGCCCGCTACGTCGACCTGATGGGCGGAACCGTTGCCCTTCAGAGTGAGCTGAATCAGGGAACCACGGTCACCTTAACCCTTCCGTATGAAAATCATTCTGTTGATTGAAGACAACGACGAAATTCGCGAAAACACCGCCGAAATTTTAGAACTAACCGGGTACACGGTTTTAACGGCTGAAAACGGCAAAATCGGCGTTGAAAAAGCGCTGGCTACCCAGCCCGATCTGGTCATTTGCGACATTATGATGCCGGTGCTCGACGGCTACGGCGTGCTGCATATTTTCAATAAAAATCCCCAGTTATCGGGGGTGCCGTTTATTTTTCTGACGGCTAAAACGGAGCGCATGGACTTCCGCAAGGGCATGGAACTGGGCGCCGATGACTACCTGACTAAACCCTTCGCCGAGTCGGAACTGCTCAGCGCCATCGAGGGACGACTCAACCGCTTCCAAAACCTGAAGCCCGACTACGACCTCCGGCAGGACGGGCTGAATCAGTTTCTGGACGATGCCCGGCAGGCGGGTAACCTGGCAAGTCTGTCGGCCGATCGCAAGTCGCATCCGGTGCGCAGAAAGCAGTTTATCTACACCGAAGGCGACGAACCCACGCGGCTGTACTTTCTGAAGTCGGGCAAAGTCAAGACCGTTCGCACCACGGCCGATGGGAAGGAACTGATTACCGGACTTTACCAGGCCGGGGAATTTTTCGGGTATCTCGCCCTGCTCGAAAACACCGACTATTCCGACTCGGGTGTTGCGTTGGAAGATTCGGAACTGGTGTATATTCCAGACGACGATTTCAAACAACTGCTGCTGGCCAATACGGACGTGAGCCAACAGTTTATTCGGCTACTGGCGGGGCGGGTTAGCGAGCGGGAACAGCAATTGGTGGGCATGGCCTACAACTCGTTGCGCCGAAGGGTGGCCGACGTGCTACTGCGCCTGCACGAGCAGCAGGTCGCCGAACTGTCGGGGGTATCTGCCGACGAACTGCCGGGCCTGATTCAACTCTCGCGCGATGATCTGGCGTCGGTCGTCGGTACGGCGACCGAGTCGCTGATTCGCATCCTGAGCGAGTTCAAGCACGATAGCCTGATCGAACTGGTCGGGTCGGGTATCCGGGTGCTGCAAGCCGACAAATTGCGCCGGGCCAACTGGTAGTGTAGTCAGATAGGCCTAAAAATACGTCGTTATGATGATTTTAAGTATCTTTGATTTTCACTTCTGATTGTGTCAACAGGTATGAGGAAAGTCGAAGAGATAAAGAAAACAGGAGCCACTTTCACCCCCAGGCCATTAGCTGACTTTTTGTCGAGCCGGATTATGGCCCAACTTTCGTCCGATCAATGTCTTTCCGTCTTAGACCCGGCATGTGGTGATGGCGAACTTCTGTTATCTATTTCGACTCAGTTGGCCGGAATGGGCTACCCTTTCTCGCTGTCGGGCTATGATTCCAACAAGCGTTATCTTGCATCGGCTCAGGCAAGACTGCAACAAGTTGACAGCCAACACACAACATTAATAAATGGTGATTTTTTAGATGCCATCAGCCTACCCGACGAGCAGTTTAGTATTGGGTTCGACGGGGTGAGTCAACTTCATACAAATCAACTGTTCGATGTTATTATAGCCAACCCGCCTTATGTCAGAACGCAGGTTCTGGGCAGTGAGAATGCACAAAAACTGGCCCAAAAGTTTAATCTTAAAGGCCGCGTCGATTTATACTATGCGTTTCTGATTGCAATGACTAACAGCCTGAAAGACAATGGTATAATTGGGGTAATTACGTCAAACCGATACCTGTCTACGAAAAGTAGAGAAAGCGTCAGAAAGTTTTTAACAGAAAATTATAGCATCGTTGAACTGATTGATCTTGGCGACACCAAACTCTTCGATGCTGCTGTCCTGCCCGCCTTGCTAATTGGCCGACGAAAAAAAAATCGCCATCTTTCATCACCCGCCCGGTTTATCAAATTATACGAAGAACTAAACGGCTATCAGGGGGCGTGTAGATCTGCCACGACTGTATATGATATTCTGAATACTCAGGACAAGGGCTATTTCCAGGTGAACGAAAAGCGGTATAAAAAAACCACCGGTACACTGACGTTCGACACAACGAATGGATGGGATATGCTTTCCGAAGCCGAAACAGAGTGGACAGGCCGTATTGACGCGACTGCATCGTGTCGGAAGTTTGGTTAAGGTAAAAGTAGGCATAAAAACCACGGCTGACCGGGTCTTTATTCGGGACGATTGGGGGCAGTTCGGAGAAGACATACCTGAAGACGAATTACTTAAAAACCTGATTTCTCAGGAAACTATTCAGGCGTGGGGAGCCACTGAAAATCAACACCTTAAAGTACTTTATCCGCATTACAGTTCAAATGGTAAGAAGCAGACGATTTTGATTGCAAACTACCCCAAAGCAGCAGCTTATTTTCGGTTACATGGAGAACAGCTACGTTCCCGAAAATATTTGATTGATGCGGGCCGGGAATGGTTTGAAATTTGGGTTCCGCATCACCCGGATGTATGGGCTTTGCCCAAGTTAGTTTTCCCGGATATAAGCGCAAGTCCTCGGTTTTATTTCGATAAAAACGGCAATATTGTTAATGGGAACTGCTATTGGATTGCCGCAAAAACTACTGAAGAAGCCCGATTATTACTGCTTATTCAGGGCGTTGCCAATTCAAAACTGATGACAAAGTATCACGATCTTGCTTTCAATAATAAACTCTATTCGGGCCGTAGACGATACCTTTCTCAATACGTAGAACGTTACCCGTTACCAGAGATTAACTCACCAGTAGCCGACAGAATTGTTTCTTTGGTTAAACAATTAAATGCCTGTGACAATTCAACACAGATAACCGGTCTTGCCTATGAACTCGAAGAAGCCGTTGGTGAGTCGTTCGGCGTCGAACCTATTCACCATCTCGAGCAGGCAGGTCAGTTTGAGAATCAGTAGTGGGTGCCAGAAAGAAGTAACCTGGTAAGCGAAGTTGAATTTTTGTGTTGATCGACCTGCCACCAAACGGGGGAAACCGCGAAAAAAAGTCTCGCCCTGTTGTCAGATAAAAATGGGTGATCTGCACCTGATCGTCAACTACGCGCCCACAAAAGATAGCGTATCGAACATCACAATGGCGTATCTGATGGCCAGCCAGTTGCTCTATATCCAACCGGGCTTCGCTGTCAGGGCGCACCAAGCCAAGGTCGATGGTAGATGAGGTTTGAAGTTTCACTTCTAATAACTGATGCCTAATATCTGGAAACTGCCCATTGTCGTGAAAACGTGCATAGCCGAGAGCCTGACAAACTAAGCTATGTAAAGCGGCTCCCCGGTTTCGCTCCTGAATGAAACTTAGGTGCTCCACTGTAGCCCCGACCAATTTAGATAGCTTGTTGAATAATATACTGATAGACAGTAGTTTATATAACTGAGGTTGCTCCGTTGGCGAATTTCCCGATACATCAACATTGTCCTGATTCGTTGTTAAGATCAAATTGACTCCGTATCCGTGTTGCTGATAAGTTCTGTATTCGACTCTGCAACCGTCAGGCGGGCCTGATATTTCTGGGTAAGTGTGCCTGTGTTATCTAGCAAAGCTAAATCAACGCCACTGACCACGTGTACGTTAACGACTACACTTTCCTTGTCCAGCATCATAAGAACGTACCGCCTTTCTGGGTCGATTTCCTGATTCCAAACTTGAAGATTATTGGCCTGCTGAACGTACAGATCAAACATTTGGCCGGTAAAACGAGGCTGTTTCTTCGGAAATGATTTAGATATTGAATACCTTAAAGCGTTGCACACTAACGATTTTTTGAGCGGGTCCTGATGGCCATGCCAGCCAATGATATCCCTACTAAATGTAACCTGAGAATAGCAGTCAGTTCGGGGCCAGTGAACCAAAAATGGGGATCGCCAACGTCAATAGAGTCATGGATGCTGAGTTGTGCGTCGATGATATTATCGCGCTTTTGCAGGCAAGTTGCCATATCGCTTCTTTTTACTCCTCGAAAAATTGAGAAAGTGATACGTCAAGCGATAACGATAGTTTCTTCAGGTTCAGAACTGATACATTTCGTTCTCCGCGTTCCACGGAGCCAATGTAAGTTCGGTCAAGGTCACAGATAAACGCCAGCCTTTCCTGTGAGATGCTCTGACTGATTCGCAACTCCCGAATCCTATTCCCTAACTGTTTCAGAAAAGTATTTTCCTCCTCCGTGTAGGACGTGTTCATAACGCATAGCTTTGGGATCAAAAGTGGCAGTATGATGTAAATAAGTCTACTGCTTATAAGTATTATTTTATTTCTTCCTCACCACACAGTTAGTCTATGCTTGACTATCAGCCATTTTACTTCGTTAGTTAACAGTAAATACGACGATAATAAAGAAAGATGTTCGCTACAATCCCCAATCGTAAGGTGTACGTCCGTCCGCACCAGCCCGGCCTGACTCCTGGTAAATCGTGGATGTATCGGTACTATCCGGGTGCTGCAACCCAACAAACTGCGCCGGGCCAACTGGTAGTGTAGATCAAAAAAAACGCCTGACTTGGCCATCTATCCGATTTTTGCCTCATAAATCCTTCCGGCTAAACACCCGTACCGCTCCCCAAAGCGGCAGTACCGCCCATAACGCCATGATACTCCCCGAATACAACGCTCCCCAGGCACTGCCGAAAAATTGCTCATACAAAGCCCCCGTGTAGCCCATCAGGGCCGAAATGTCCATCTGGAGCATGATGGCGATGCGGGCCAGGTCCACCGGGTTTAGCGTGGTTAGTATGAGCATGGGTTTTTCGAGCGGGTAGTCGCTGAACGAAAACAGCACCGTCAGCACCAGTCCGTCGTAGAGCAGGGCGCAGTAAAACCACAGCAGCAAAGCAAGTCCGATGCCTTTCGCCTTGTCGCGGGTCAGCACCGAAACCAGAAACGCCAGCGACACAAAAATAACCGTCAGCGCCAGTCCCGCTCCCAGCAGGGCCAGCCCTGTAGGACCAGCACCAAACAGCAGCATCGGCCCGCCGACGCCCAGGAAAAAGGCCGTTACCAGCGCCGATGCCACGCCCGCCCACTCGCTCAGCAACAGCCGCGACCGGTGGATGGGCTGCGCCAGCAACAGTTCGATGAATTCGTAGGAATTGTAGAAATGAATGGTCGTGAACACTAAGCTGATCAGCGGAACCACCAATAGCACAATCGTCAGCAGGCTCATCAGGGCCTTGCCGGGGTTGGTCTCCATGCCGAACAATACGCCCGATACCGCCAGCAGAAAAACCGTATAGGCCAGCACGGTTCGATTCTGCAACAGATCGAGCCAGACATATTTGATGATTTTGGTCATGGTACGGGTTGGAGTAAGGAGCCGTTGGTCATCACCCGGGCGATGGCGCGGCCTAATTTTTCTTCGCCCGTGGCGGCTTTTAGCCACG
>JAJAYX010000022.1 GCA_026785985.1 Rudanella sp.
AACAAAAAACGCTCTGGCGTGTTGCAGGCCTGATTTTATTGATCGGTTTCATGGCCGTGGTGTACCGGTCAACAACGCTTTTCATGGCTGAACCGACACTGGCAGTCAAACAGAATGGGGTGGGTAAACGGTCCCTGATTACGCTCCCCGACGGAAGCCGGGTATGGCTCAACGCCGACAGCCGACTGGAATTCCCCGAAAAATTTGATGGGCCGCTGCGGGAGGTCCGGCTGGTTGGCGAAGCCTTCTTCGACGTCACCCACAACCCCAAACAGCCCTTTGTCATTCGGCTGGCAACGGCTTCCATTCGGGTTTTGGGCACCTCGTTTAACGTACGCGCCTACCCCGACGACCCCACCGTACGCACCACTGTGGTGACTGGGCGCGTGGCTTTTGTTCCGAACAGAGATGCATTTCAGGCTACCGCTGCTACTTTGGCCGATACCACGTTTATTCTCCCTAATCACCATGTGGTGCAGCAGGTAAAAACGCTGACTGTAGCCGAAGCACCGGTGATAGCACAGAAAGAAACAGCCTGGAAAGAGAACCGCCTGGTCTTCGATCAGACACCCATGAGCGAAGTGGCCCGGACTCTTGAACGATGGTATGGTTTGCACGTCGTACTGGATCAGCCCGACCTGGCCAACTGCCCATTGACGGCCACGTTTGAGAATCAGTCGATTCAGGACGTTATGGATCTGATTGGCCGCACTGGACAATTTCAATATACCCTAACCAACAACGACCTGGTTATTCGTGGTCGTGCCTGCCCATAAACGAACCCATTCTATCAACACGTATACTGAAAACCAATGCGTAACTCACCTTTTATCCTTTACGGCCTTGCCCTGGGGCTTGGCCTTTTGCCGCAAGCGGGAGCAGCCCAACGCCTGAATCAGGGCGTGATTGAGCTGGCCCAAGCCAACCCTGCCCCAACCGATACGCCCGCTCGCCGACCTGCTCGGGAACCCTCGATCAGTTTATCCGTTCAGGACCGTTCGCTCGACAAAATTCTGAAAGAAATTGAGCGGCAAAGTGGCTACTCGTTTCTGTATAGTACCGACCGGTTTCGAACAACGCGGCAGTCTATCAGCGTTACCAACCAACCCCTGAACCGGGTTCTGACGGATCTGCTCAGCCCGCTGCAAATACAGTTCGAGCTGGTTGGCCGACAAATTATACTGCGCCAAGCAGACCCAAACGTATTATCGGTGGCCGTCGCAGACCGAGCCGTGAGCGGACGGGTAACGGCCACCGATAGCCCCGACGGGCTCCCCGGCGTAAACGTAAGCGTGAAAGGAACCAGTCGCGGTACCGTGACTGATGGCAACGGACAATATACCCTAACGATTCCCGACGGACGAAACACGGTGCTGGTGTTCTCGTTTGTGGGTTATGTACGCCAGGAAGTAACCGTAGGCGCCCAAAGTACGCTGAATATCCAGTTACTGCCCGATGAGCGTTCGCTGAATGAGGTACAGGTGGTAGCTTTCGGCGAACAGCGTTCCCGCGACGTAACCGGCTCCATTGCCAACCTGAAAGCATCCGACATCCGGCTCAACACAGCCGCCAGCCCCGACGTAGCCCTACAGGGACGAGCCGCCGGGGTACAAATTACGCAGGCGGGTGGTACGCCGGGCGGAGCCGTACGGATCAATGTACGAGGGGTGGCGTCGATCAACTCCAACTCACAACCATTGATCGTGATCGACGGGGTACCGGTGCTATCGTCGGCATTTGGGGCGGGGGGCGTCAGCATGAACCCGCTGGCCGAAATCAACCCCGACGATATTGCCAGCATCGACGTGCTGAAAGATGCGTCGGCCTCGGTACTGTACGGGTCGAGGGCTGCCAACGGAGTGCTGCTGATTACCACCAAGAAAGGAACAAAAGGCAAACCCAAATTCGATATTCGGTACGAGGAAGGCGTCAACTCGGCCACGAACCGGGTCGATTTTGTCGACAACGGGGCCGATCTGCTCAACATTTATAAACGCTCGGCCCAGAATACCAACCGGACTGGCCTCACACCCGTAGTGCCGAACCTGACCAACCTGCTCCCGACCGGTATTCTGAGGGGTACACTGGCCCCCGCCCTCGACAATCGCCTGGTCGATTCGACCACGCTCTACAACAGCAACACCAACTGGCTCGATCAGGTACTTCGGCAAGGGCGTTTCCGGCAGGCATCGCTGGGCGTAAGCGCGGGCAGCAAACAACTGGCGGCCTACGCCAGCGGGTCGTACCGGCGCGAAGATGGTCTTGTTATTGGGCAATCGCTGGAGCGGGTCAGTGGCCGGGTCAACCTGGATTACACACCTCTCAACTGGTTGCAGGCCGGCGTGAACCTGTCGGCCAATCAGGTCGACGTACGTACCATTCCCCTGGGCAATTCGTATCAGTATGCGCTGACGTCAGCCCTGCCAGCTTACCCCATTCAATTGCCCGACGGATCGTATTTCAACGGTATTGGCAATGGCACCAACAACACGATCAACATTGGTACGAACCCAGTTTTCTACCGCAACAACTATTCCAACCTGACGGCTACTTTTCGCAGTACCAATACCGCCTATTTGCAACTGAAGCCCATTTCGGGGCTAACAATCCGGGCGGAAATGGGCTACGATTATCAGCGCACAAAGAGCGATGTGCTGCTGAACCAGCAACTCTACCCCAGAGGCATTTTGGGGGCAGAACGGACGGGTAACGGGCGAGCCACTAACCAGACTGTTACCAACCAGACAACCAATTTCAACAACATTGTTACGTATACCCGCACGCTCCGAAAAAACCACCTGTTCACCATCCTGGCGGGTAATAGCGTACAAAGTACACTCGGTGACAATGGCACGTATATCACCGAAAATGTACCGGAAGGGGCCAAAACCGGCACCGATACGGCGCGTACGGTGGTGTTCGATAATCAGATTTCGTTTCGCTTTGTATCGGTCTTCGGCCGCTTGAACTATGCCTACCGCGACAAGTACCTGGCTGAATTCAGCGTGCGTACCGACGGGTCGAGCCGGTTTGGACCAGGCAAACGCTGGGCTAGCTTCCCTAGTGCTTCGGTAGGCTGGGTCATTAGCGACGAAGAACTTGTGAAGTCGATACCCGCCATCAGTTTTCTCAAATTGCGGGCTAGTTACGGGTTAACCGGCAACGCTGAAATTGGCAATTATTCCTGGCAGAAAGTATTTACCTACGTTGGCTACAACGCGGCCATTTACGGCGGCATTCAGGGCGGGCAGTTCACCAGCCTGGGCAACCGCGATCTGAGCTGGGAGTCGACCCGGCAGTTCAATGCGGGACTCGACGTTGGCCTGCTGGGCAACCGAATCAGCGCCAACATCGACTTTTACGATAAGGTGTCGGATGGTTTGCTGCTCGATTATGCGCTGGGACCACTCGCCGGTACGATCGGCAACGTCATCACGATCAATCTGGGATCGGTGCGGAATCGGGGCATCGAGCTTAGTCTCAACACGCGCAACATAGAGAAGAAAAACTTCAAATGGGGTTCCAACCTCAACTTCTCGCGCAACCGTAACACCGTACTTAGTACCTACACGGCTCCTTTCCTGAATTTCCCGTTCCAGTTTATCAACGGGCCTAACCTGGCCACACCAGGTTCGCCATTGGGCGCTTATTACCTGCCTCAGTTTGCCGGTTTCGACCCGCAAACGGGCAACGAATTGTTCTACGAGCGCGACCGGTCGGTGTTTTCCAATACCGGACAAACCGTGCGGACGGGTAATCTCTGGGATGGTACGGTGAGTAATCAGGCGGGTAACAACCAGTTCATTCAAAGCAACCGCACGCCTTACCCGCTGTTTTTTGGTGGGTTTAACAACACCTTCCAATTTGGGCCAATTGATCTGAGCGCACTGATTTACTTCCAGTACGGCAACTGGATCTACGATCAGGGCGAACGCATTCAAAGCTACCCCGCTCAGAGCCAGGTATTGCGCCGGAATATTCCGGGCGTTGGCGATGTGC
>JAJAYX010000023.1 GCA_026785985.1 Rudanella sp.
ACACGACGCTGTCGTCGGATTGTAGGTAAACAATATCGTCGGTATTGAGTAGCACAATGCCCTGCCGCAGCTTAACCGTAAACCGCTGCCGGTAGTTGGCCTGCGTGGGTTGCAGGGCCTCGCGGAGTTGCTGCAGCACTGCTGCCGACAACCCCTCGGCGGGTGAGTTTACGGCCCCGGCAAACTGCGATTTCAGCCCTTCGTACTTCATCAATGCCTGGCTAAGCTGCTGTCGATCAAACGGTTTTAGCAGATAAGCGATGCCGTTTCCCTGAAAGGCTTTTAACAGAAACTGATCGTAAGCCGTTGTGAAAACGATGGGGCAATTGACCTGGACACGCTCAAAGAGGGCGAAGACGTTGCCATCAAGGAGTTCGATGTCTGAGAAAACCAGATCGGGCGCGGGTTGGGTGCTAAAGTAGATCACAGCTTCCTGAATACTCGGCAACCGGCCGTGAAGCGTAGTATGCGGCAGCATTTTGGCCAGTAGGTCAATCAGGTGCCGGGCCGCCAGGGGTTCGTCTTCAATAATGGTGATGGTCATGGCAGGGAACAGGGAGCAACGAGCAGTTATTTGGGTGTGGGTTGCTGTACGGTCGATAGTGATTTCAGAATGGGCAGCGTCACTATAAACTCAACGCCATCGCGCTGAATGTGAATGGGTTGGTCGGAGAGGAATTGGTAGCGTTTGTGGAGATTGTCAAGGCCGATGCCGGTAGAGTCAACGGGGGTGAGTTTGGGGCGGAGGTCGTTGCGAACGATGATGGTTTGGTCGGTAACGGTCAGGTCGATTAGCAACGGGTTGCGCTCATCGCCCTGATTGTGTTTCACGGCGTTTTCGAGCAGGGTTTGAATGCTGCCGGGTGGCACAAAAACGGTCAGCGAATCGCTCACGGTCAGTTTTTCGATAAACACGTATGCCCGCCCGAACCGTTGCCCAATCAGGTACTGGTAATCGGTGACAAAGGCCAGCTCATCGGCGAGCGGCACCACATCGTCGTCTTTGTGGCGAATCAGGTAGCGGTACAAGGCCGAAAATCGGTGCAGATACGCGCTTGCCTGTTCGGGGTTGCGCTGAATGAGTGACCCCAGCACGTTGAGGTTGTTGAACAGAAAGTGCGGGTCGATCTGGGCTTTCAGGTGGCGGAGTTCGGCTTCGGTGCGTTCTTTCTCGGAGCGGAGCAGGCGTTGCTGGGTTTCAAAAAACTGCTTTCCCGCCAGCATCGTTGACAATACACCAGCTTTCTGCACAATATCGATCAGCGAACCCAGCACGTTATCTACAGTCATCGTTGGCATTACATCTCTCAGGAGACCATTGCCTAAGCGATAGACTACGGCTATACTCAGCGAGACGACTGTTAAAGCAACAATGAACAAAAAGTACCGCTTTCTGAACAGCAGGTTGGGCATCAGGCTGAATACCAGAACCAGCGTGAGGGCCAGCGGAACGATCATACTCCAAAGCGAAAATCCCAAAACCCGCGCCCAGCCGACCTGCCGGACAACTTCGCTATAATTCGAGAAAATAAACGGCAACGCGGCCGCCCAGAAAACCCCAATCACGACCCAATCGGAGCGGGATGGTTTGTGAAAGAGTGTTTGCATTTTGGTTATCGATTTGCCATCCAGTCGAGCATGGCCGGGTACAAATCGGCCACAGTCTGACCGGATTTACGGGCTTTATACAAGGTCAGCAGTTGAGCGTTGAACACCGGGAACCGCTTGAATCCCCGATTTGGCATGAACTGATCGAGTCCTTCGCTTTTATCGGCCTGGAATTGGGCGAATTCGTTGGGCGTAGTGGTGTCGTAAATATAAAGCGTGAACACTGCCCAGGTCATGTACTCGTTCATGGTTTCATATCGGCTTTCGTACCCTCCCTGCGCCGTATTCCAGTCGCGCCAGTTGTTCATGGCCTTACTCAGTTGCCTGTTGTATTGGGTCGTTAGGGGATTCACGTAGTTATGGTCGATTTCGGTAAAAACGACCCGGCTCCGTGCCAGCAACTCAACCAGGGTGGTGGGCGTTTCCGAATTGGGTAGCGGCACAAACATACGGGTTTCGGCAAACCCGTTGCCGCTCCCGCTATTGGTAAAGTGGAAGCACCCCATGAGCAGCGACAGATTTACCTGGTAGCTATCATATCGGGCGGGGAATTGGGTTTCTAACCACGCCCACATGGCCCGTATCGGTACCGTTTGCTCGTACCTTTTCTGAGCGGCCTGGTAGAGGGACTGTTGCGCCTGAAAAAACGCCTGGAAGCGCGACACGCGGGCAAAATCTTCCGCCAGTGTGCGATAATCGGCAAATTTGGCCTCCGGGTGAACGGCAATTTTGCGATAAACGCCCCCAAACGCAATTCGGTCACCGTCGAACCGATACGCGGCTGCATCGGCCAGGGTGGTGTAGTTCCAGCGGTTTGCCGCCAGTAATTTCTCGACCTGTGTCACGAGCGGGTGGTTGCGGTAGGTATCGAACTGCGCCATAACAGCCCGGTGGTAAGGCGTGTCGCGTTGTAGCAGACAGTCGCGCCGACCTGTGGGCGTGAGGGCAATGACCACGTGCATCAGCTCGTACACCTCCGGCGCGATGTACTGCACCCGGCCCCGATTCTGGGCAATGTAGTCGTCGAAAAACTGGTGATCTACCTGAAGCGAGTCCAACTGTTCCAGGGAGCATCCGGCCAACAACACCGGCAACAATAAGCAAAGTAAGCATCGCATGGGTGGCTAGGGTTTTTGAAGTTGAAGGTGTAGATCAATCGAGACTGCCAGGCTTCCGCTGCTACCTCCCGCCCGGTCTTTATACCAGAACGCCGACGGGCGCAGGCTCCAGCCCCACGGTCGGCCTTGTTTAGGCTTGTACCGCCAGCCCAAAGCCGTTTCGACCGAGTACATCACCACCGACTCGGCTGGCACATCGACTCTGAGCCTGTTTCCTTTCAGGTCGGTGTAGGCAGTCGATGGGGTTGTGAGCCGGAGCCAGCCGATGCCCGCCAGCAGGGTTTTGGTGAAGCCGCGTTTGCCAATGTGCTGGTAGCCCGTTTGAGGCAACACAAACAAGGCCCGCTGCAAACTTCCCCGGCTGTAGAATCCGACGCTCCCACTCAACAGCCATTGGTGCGTTTTAGTGAGGGTATCTTCATGCCTGACTACCCGCCGATTATGAGCCAGCAGCGGATAATCGGCGGAGACCCGAATGCCCGGCGAGGTGATTGTCGGCCCAAAATAGCCCACCCGAAGCTGAATCGGGGTTTGGGCAACTGCCTGGCTTAGCCATAGCCACAGGAGTATGAAAAGGAGCGGTCGCATGGTTGAATAGAACAAAGGTGAGCTTATCGGCTGTTGCGTTCGAGGTTATCGAAACTGAATGGATTTACGCCTTCATCGCGCTTTTTCAGGCCGAAGTTGTAGCGGACATTCAGCCCAAACCGGCGCGTATCGGCCCGGCGCGACCCGAATGCTTCGATGTTGCCCTGACTGAGCGTGAAGGTGTTCCGGTTGGTGTAAAAAACGTCGGATACGGACAGCGAGACCATCAGTTTCTTGTTCATAAACTGCCGGTTAATACTCAGGTTGAGGTTACTGAAGTCGCCAAGTTCGTAGAACTGCTGCTGCCCCCGGAGCCGGTAAAACCCGTTAAGTGTGACGGTGGAACGAGGGTCGAGTTTGAGTTGCTGGAAGGTAAAAAAGCTCCACGACCCCCGGCTAAACGAGAGGGGTTTGTTCTCATACTGCCCCGAATACAAGTTGTGGTTGTACTGCGCCCCAACCACAAAAAAGTAGGTGCCGCCCGGTGGAATGCCTCCTAAAAGCCGGAAATAGGTTTCCTGATTGGTACCGAGGTTGTCGTACGTGCGGTAGGCCACGCTGGGATTGACCTGATCCTGATACAGCACATTCGTGAAAATCTGCTGAGTATAGTTGCGCCCGATGGCCAGAATCGGCATATCGTCCACGCTCACGTTGGCCTCTATATTTTGGGTGAACTGGGGTTGCAAACCCGGGTTGCCGGTCTCGTAAAGATATTGGTCGATGAAGCGGGCGAAGGGATTCAACTGCTCATAACCGGGCCGCGTAATCGACCGGCGATACACCAGATAGCTCCGCAGTTCGTAGTTCGCAATTTTGGCCACCTTTCGGCTCAGATACACATACGGAAACAAATCGGTGCGGCTGATTCGGAAGATCGTGTCTTGTGGAACGAGCTGATGGCCAGCCATGTTGGTGTTTTCCAGCCGGACCCCTGTTTTCAGCGTAACTGCTCCGAATGTTTTCGATGCCTGCACGTAACCTGCATGAATCTGGTCGGCATAATCGAAGGTGTTGGTGCGAAAATGGTCCACTTGCCGGGCGGTTTCCGTTTGGGTGAAAAACCCGGTTTGGCTGCTGAACTGTTGTAGAGCCGTTTTTAGGCCCGTTTCGAGTGTGATGCGATGGGGTAGTTTGTAGCGCAGATCAGCCTGAGCGGTCAGAAAGTGCCGTTGCGTCCGAAAAGTGCCATCGCCCAGCAGCAAGGCGGGCCGGGGTAGCACGGTCTCGTTCCCGTAGGTCTGATCGGTAGTGTTACCGAGAAAGTTGTACGACACGTCGGTGGTCAGTTCGGAGCCGAGCGAGTCGATTTGGTAGCGGGTCGAAACCCCCTGACTCACGGCCACCGTCCGGCCCGCGTTCCTGACCGTGTTGAGGGTCTGGGTGCGGAGGTCGCTCCCCTGCCGAATCAGGTTCAGGTTTTCGGTTTGGTTGTTACTCACCCCATGACTGGCCCGCCCGTCGAAGTTCAGGCTCCAGCGCTTGGTTGGCTCATAGCCGAGACCCCAACCGGCAAACACCACCTCGGCGGGGTAGCGCGTGTATCCATCCTGACTGATGATCTGGTTACCAGTAAGTTGCCTATTAGTAATCAGTTGTTCGTAGGAGTTCCGGCGCGAATAATTCAGGTTGATATACGACGAGCGGCTTCCGTTGCTGTTGTTCAGGTTAACTCCCCCGCCCTGATTTCCAAACCGGCCCTGATTCATGTTGGCCGTTACGCTGCCCGTGCGGCCCAGTTTTACGCCTTTTTTCAGCACAATATTCACTGCTCCCCCACTCCCCGATGCATCGTATTTGGCTGAGGGTGTCCGCATGATTTCGATACGTTCGATGCTGTTGGGC
>JAJAYX010000024.1 GCA_026785985.1 Rudanella sp.
CCGTTGCTATCAAACCAGCTCGCGCTTGCAGGCGTATATGACCACAAAATCTGAATAAACTCTAATGTATAATGTATAATGAGTAGTGACTAATTGACCTGCCGAAGCGGTATGGAACATACTCCATCAGAACGCGCTTAAAGCCACGAATTGTTCCGCATCGGCGAACCGATTATACACGTTTCATTATACATTTTTAACTAACTGCCGACGATTTCGCGGAGTTTATCCATCATGCCATTCCAAAGATCCTGAAGGTCTTCAGAGTCGGTGTTGGTCGAATAATCGGTAATGCGCAGGTAGGTAGACTGCGTTAATTCGCTCTGTTCAACCCGAAAATCAACGTAGTTATTATCCTGCCCACTTTCTGCCGTATCCAGAAACTCAAACCGCACACTTTTATTTTGCCGGAGAGACACCTGACGGGCAATGTGGCTTTCATTATCCCACTGAAAATCAAACCGATGATCAGGCATTGTATTCACTTTAGCCGCAAACCATTGCGACAGACCGGAAGCGGAGCTGACATACGGAAACAACATTCTGGGTGAGGCCCGAAGCTCATACTCGGTAATAAACTTAAACTTCTCCATATCAATTAGGTAACAACGCGATATGGGCAAAGGTAAAATTTTTTTGATGCGAATGACAAAACCAACGGTTGTGGGCCAACTTTTTTTTGTACTTTTGCTCTACGAAACGGCGGGGTAGCTCAGATGGTTAGAGCGTAGGATTCATAACCCTAAGGTCGGCAGTTCGATCCTGCTCCCCGCTACTTAGTCTAAAACCGGGATTATCACGCAAGTGATGATCCCGGTTTTTTTGCGTTCATGCAACCACTCAAACACCTTATCTCGCAAAATAGCACTCTAAAAAAGGGAGGGACGAAGCCGATGCCTTTTGTTAACTAAGCCAACACTCACAACCCCAACACCTTCTTATTAAACCCTTCATCGGCACCGGTTCCGGCAAAATCATCAAACGCCCGTTCGGTGACGCGGATAATGTGGCTGTCGATGAAGGGTGCGCCTTCGGCGGCACCCTGTTCGGGGTGTTTCAGGGCGCACTCCCATTCCAGAACCGCCCAACCGTCATAGTCGTACTGTGCCAGTTTGGAGAAGATACCACCAAAGTCAACCTGACCATCGCCGAGGGAACGGAACCGCCCCGCCCGCTCAACCCAGCCCTGAAAACCACCATACACGCCCTGCCGACCCGTGGGATTGAACTCGGCATCTTTCACGTGGAAGGCATAGATGCGCTCGTGATAAATATCAATAAAATCAAGATAATCAAGACATTGCAACACAAAGTGGCTGGGATCGTAGTTGATGCCCGCCCGGACGTGGTTGCCCACTTTATCGAGGAACATCTCGAACGTCACCCGATCGTGAACATCTTCGCCGGGATGCAGTTCGTACCCAATGTTCACGCCCGCTTCATCAAAAGCGTTCAGAATCGGGAGCCAGCGGTTGCCCAACTCCGTGAAACCCGTCTCGACCAAACCAGCCGGACGTTGGGGCCACGGATAGACAAACGGCCACAGCTACGCACCCGTAAACGATACGTGTGAGGTGAGGCCGAGATTTTGCGAAGCTTTAGCCGCCAGCATCAACTGATTGGTGGCCCAGGCTTGCTGATCTTTCGGTTTTCCGGCCAACTCTGCCGGGCCGAAGCCATCGAACATCGCTCCGTAGGCCGGATGAACCGCCACCAATTGTCCCTGCAAGTGGGTCGACAACTCGGTGATTTCAACGCCAATATCGCCCAGCTTACCTTTCAGATCGTCGCAATAGGTTTTGCTGTCAGCAGCCTGTTGCAAGTCGATCACGCGGGGGTCCCAGGTGGGGAGCTGAATGCCCTTATAACCCAGATCAGCCATGTAGTTGGCGATGGTATCAAGGGAGTTAAACGGGGCCTGATCGCCCATAAACTGGGCCAAAAATATGCCCGGACCTTTCATTGTTTTCATGTGAGAGGAGTTTTGTTGTTAGCTTTTTCAGATGCCAATCCGAACCAATTTGAGTACACCTGACGTATTGGATTCCTTCAGAAATTCGCAGATCGTCTCAAAATTCAATTCCAGTAAATTGGTTGTTTGACTTGCACTCAACGTACCGGGACGTAATAAAATGACTTTGGGAGGATAGCCGCGAGCCTGGCTCAACACTTCAAAATCTTCATCGAACGTGATAATGGTAAAACCCTTGTCTTTGACATATTCCCAAAGTAGTCGGTCTTTCTTTGCCAGTAAGCGTAGTCGGTTGGCAGCCTGGCAATCAACAAATCGGGCCGACAATTTCTTGCAGACCCAATATATGATACATTTTCATCCAGTAAGAATTTCATGCCGCTACCATAACGATTTTAACATTACGTTCCCGGTCAGCAGCAAAAGCCAGGCAAGCCAGAATTTGCTCTTTAGTTAATTCCGGGAAGTCTTCCATTACCTCATCATAACTCATGCCTGCTCCTAACCAGCCCAATACGTCGCCTACCGAAATTCTGGTTCCTGCAATGCAGGGTTTGCCAAATCGGATTTCCGGGTTTATTGAAATAAATTTTCGGTAGTCGTCCATAGTTTTATCTGTTTTGAATCCATCTGCAAGTTACAGATTTCTTACACGTCCACCCAAGCCTGCTTCCTGCTTGATTCCAGAATCCGCTCGCAGATGAGCAGTTCGCGGTAGCCATCGGCAAAGGTCGGATACGTTGGGTTGTCCGGCTGCTTACCGGCCTCAACGGCATCATAAACCTCTTTGAACAACTGCTTTGAGGTATCAGGGAAACCCTCGTTGTGGCCACCGGGAAAACCGATCACCGACCGAACTTCGGCGTGAACCAGCGACGGATCGTCGGTCATGGTTTGGTTGTAGCCATCGCGGTTGCCCATCCACAACTGATTGGGTGATTCTGAGTCGAACGCGAACGTTTTTTTGGATCCCGAAATCTCTAATTTCAACTGGTTTTTGCGGCCCGCCGACACCTGCGATACCGTTACTATCCCCCGATTTCCGTTATCGAATCGGAGCAGCACGTTGGCGTGATCTTCGGTGTTGATGGGGACATCGGCATAGTCTTCCGGTTGCAACATCTTGCCTGAATACGTCTCTACGGGCTTCAGGGGCTTTTTCCGGGTTTTGTGGATGGTATTGAAATCAGCCATCACAGCCGTCGTTTTCAGGCCGGTGACGTACTCAATAATGTCCATCAGGTGTGATCCAATGTCGGCAATGGCCCGCGAATCACCCGATTTGTCGGGTTCCAGTCGCCAGTTGTAGTCGGTGTTGTAAAAGAGCCAATCCTGAAGATACGACCCCATAATACTATACACATCGCCCAGTTCATCTTTCTCCCGCATCACCTTCATCTGCCGAACGAGCGGATAATACCGCAGGTTGAAGTGAACGGCATTCACCAGCCCGGTTTCTTTAGCGATAGCCATCAGTTCTTCGGCTTCGTGCAGGTCTTTGGCCAGCGGTTTCTCGCACACCACATGCTTGCCCGCCAGCAAAGCTGCCTTCGACTGACTGTAGTGCAGGAAGTTAGGCGTGCAGATGTGAATGCACTGAATGTCGGCCTGCTTGATGAGTTCATCAAAGGTGTAGGCGCGGGCAATGCCCAACTGAACCGCTTTGGCCTCGGCCAGTTCCTGGGTTACTTCGCACAGGGCGACAACCTCAACATTGGGTAAGCGACGGAGGGCTTCGATGTGGGCGGGGCCTATGAACCCGGTGCCAACCACACCAACCTGGATTTTTGTCATAATTAGCGATTGAGTGAATGTGCGAATGAGTGAATTCATCGCCCATCAGATTTTATTTCAATTAGTTTTACCTGGTGTTACTTCGAGATTTAGATAAGATTTTTAGCAACTGTTGA
>JAJAYX010000025.1 GCA_026785985.1 Rudanella sp.
CTGCTGATACCGCTTCTGGATGGTTTCACGTACCTGTTCGGGCGTGTCTGGCCGACTAGTTTGCCCAACGGCTGTGCCGCCCAGACACACCAGAATGATACCACATAACCACCATGCTACCGACTGATAGTGTGACGGTTGACAGTGAAATGCGGTGGCCCGTAGGCGTAGTGAAAATTGGCAGACAGCTTGGGTTATCACAGTTTAATAATACGTATGACAGTTGGCTGTTGGCCTGTGTCACCCTGTATCACCACAAAAAATGTACCGGGGGGCTGCTTGCTTAAGTCCAGGTCTGCTGTGAAAAAATCTATTTCCCGGTTCATCTGAGCCTGTTTGATCAAACTACCGGTTGTGGTCACCAGTTGCAGCGTGGGTGGTTTTTGACCGGACCCCGCCGACATCCGTACTGTGGCCCGGTGCGTAGTCGGGTTCGGGAATACCTGAATGGAGGCTAAAGTCGGATCTTCATTGGCCAGAATAGCGATCAGAACCTCCGCCGAAATGGCTTCTCCGCATCCGTTCACATTCCCCCGAACAGCATACCGACCCGTTTGCGAAGCCACCAGCGACTGCCCGGTTGCCCCCGTAATGGGTACACCGTTGAGCAACCACTGATTGCTGACTGTTGCGCTCGACTGGAGCGAAAGTCCGTTCACGATTAGGGTTGGCAACTGCACTTCGCGAACATTAATCTGCACGGCACTCGAACTGGCGGCCAGGCAATTACTGCCAACCTGAACAACATAGGCTCCCTCCGACGATGCCCGATAGCTATTGCTGATGGCCCCGCTGATGGGCTGGCCATTGAGCAGCCACTGATAACTTTGTCCACCGTTGGTTGAGGCTGTCAGGTTTACGCCTGCTCCCCGACAAATGGTGGTTGCCCCGTCGGCGGTTATAGCTACGGATGGCGGAGCCGTAGCCGAAGTGGTCACGGCGGTGCGTTGAGGGGCCGGGCAATCCAGCGAACGTACCTGTAGATTATAGAGGTAATACCAGGCATTGGTGAGCGTATCGACCCGCGTGCTGGTGGCGTTGAACAACGAGCCCCGCATGGTCACTATGGGGTCGCCGGTGGTGGTGCGAATTTGATAGGGGAAACCGGTTACCCCCACATTGCTTCGGAAAATGGAGGCCCCATCTTCATAATCGAGTGTGATTTTATAGTCCCCAGCCGCCGGAATCCGCAGGTTCAGCGGATACTCGATACCGGGATCGCTGGGGTCGTCGATTAACTGCCCCGAGGCATTCACGGTGGTCACGCTTGTGTTGCGGGAGGGAGTCACGTTCAAGGATACACTCGACACCACCGCATCGTTTAACCGGCGAACCGTAAAGGTTAGTGTACCGGCACTGGCAATGTAGAGCCGCGCACTTTCGAGCAACACCGGAACCCGCACACTGATCAGGGGCGACGGACCAAAGTTACCGGCATAGGTGCCTCCCCCAAAGGCTCCTTTTGTGGCGGGTCCAATGGTTGCGTTAAGACTGTTTACGCCCACATAAAAAACATTCTGCCGACGGCGGGTGCTGGTTTGGTTACCCACTGCCAGCAGGTTTCCGTTAGTGAGAGCATCATACCAGAAGGCTGTTCCGGGACCATTGTTCCGCAGTGACACGGTGGAGTCGGTGCCACAAACGAGAGCCGAAAGATTGGTGGCGGCCACCAGGGCAGTCGTGATTGTGCGAATTTCGGTCAGCCGATTGTTCGCCTGATTTTGGTCGTTCGCCAGTCGGGTTGAAGCCGTGATGCTGTATGACCGGCCGCTTACTAACTGCGTACCGGCGGGTAGGGGTATTCGAACCAGCCCGTCGCGGAAATTATCCAATTGGGTTAACGTTTGTTCGCTACTAACTACATTGCCCGTAACGGGGTCGGTTACGGTGGCCGACACCATCACGTTTCGCTGGATGGCGGTGCCAAAGTTACGGATGCGAACTGTGACGGCGGGCGCACTGGAGGCCTGGCAATAATTAACGTCGGGCGTTACAATGGAAATCACCCCAATGTCGTTGGCCGAGCGAATGGTGCGAATCAGATACTCCTGGGTTTCGCCAGTACTATAGGAGCCACAGGCCGACACCGCAGCGGGGTCGTTGCTCTCGGCGGCCACAATCCGAACGCGCACCAACTGGTTTTCGGGCATGTTGGCCGGTATGGCAATGGTCCCCGAAAAAACGCTCCCCACGGCCAACAGACCAGAGGTCGCCAACAACTCGCCGGGATCATCGAAAGAGCCGTTGCTGTTCCAGTCAGCAAAAGCCTTTACCACCGCATTGGCAGCGGCTGCGGGTGTTATGCTAATGGAAACGTTGCCGCTGGTTATGGTGCTACAGGTACCGATGGTGATGGCCAGGGGAACCGCTTGCCCTACCTGAACCAAAACGGGGGTTTGCATGAAGTCGGTGTAGGTGGTGCAACTGCCCGAACCCGGCTGACTAAGCGACCCCAACTGCACCCGGTCGATGCGAAGCCCGGACGATGACATCGGCCCCGATGCGCAGTAGGCCGTGCCGCCCACGCCCGAGGCCAGCAGGGCGTAATCCTGTTTGGTGTTGGTCAGCGAGCTTTTGTGAGTAACTGTAATGGTATAGGAACGGCCCGGCACCGCGTTCGGAATCAGGATCTGTTCCACATTGTCGCGGATGTTGTCGCCGGTTGTTGCGGGCTGGTCGGGGGTGTCGGGGTTGAGCACCCAGGGGAGCGAAGCCTGCCGTCCCCCGTCTGGGGTTGCCGTGCTTACCCGAAGGTCGAGATCATTAACGAGTTTGGGCGTTCGGTTGTTGAGATTAGCCGCCGTAACGGGGGTTGCCACCGATTCGGGGTCGTGCCAGCAAATGGATACTACCAGCGGCCCCCGCCCCGAAGCCACCACCGCAATCGAATAGGTTTGGCCCTGCTCAAGTGTTCGTTCGCTCAGTAAATAGTTGGCATTTGTGTTCAGCAATACCTCGGCAGCGCGACCCGTGTTGAGCAAGCCCCAGCCAAACCGATAGTCGGGACCGGGGCTGGTGCCTGCTTCATTCGCCGTATGAATGGCCAGGCCTTTCAGGGTGGAGGCCCGCATGAACTGCCCGTTGTTGCGCTGTGAATAGAGTTCCTGAAGGAGCAATAACGAACCCGTGATATTGGGCGACGACATGGAGGTGCCACTCAGCACGGCGTAGGAACTGTCGTTGCGGGTGCTGGTGGAGAGCAAAC
>JAJAYX010000026.1 GCA_026785985.1 Rudanella sp.
GCTCAATACCGAATTGGGCATCTTTACCTACGGCGACCTGATTCAGTATTACCCTTTCCGGTACGACGACCGCACTCGCTTTTACACCATCAGCGAACTCGATGAGAGTATGCCCGCCGTGCAGATTCGGGGGCGGTTGCGCGATTGGGCAGTGGAAGGCGAAGGCGCAAAAAAACGCATCGTCGGCAACTTTACCGATGGCACCGGCACCATGAAACTAGTGTGGTTTCAGGGCCTGACGTGGGTGGAGAAAGCACTCCGGCAAAACGCCGAATACGTGGCTTACGGCAAACCGCAGGGATTCCTGGAGAAGTTCAGCATTGTACACCCGGAACTCGATCTGGTGGTGGCCGACCGTGAACTGGTAGGGGGTATGCAACCCGTGTATAACCTCACCGTGAAGCTGACCAAAAGCCGGGTCGATAGTAAGGTACTCTCGAAAGCGGTGCGCTCCCTGCTCGAAGGAGCCTGGGAACACATCAGCGAAACCCTCCCCGATGAGCTAATTGAAAAATACCGCGTAGTGGGCAAGCGCGAGGCCATGTGGAACATTCACCTGCCGCAAAATCAGGCGTGGCTCAAACAGGCCATGCGCCGGTTGAAATTCGAGGAGTTGTTCTACAATCAGTTGCGGCTGATCTCGAACAAACTCATGCAGAAAGAGGAGTTTCCGGGAGCCGTTTTCAAGAATACCAACCTGCTTAAACATTTCTACGACAACCTGTTACCCTTCCCGCTGACGGGTGCCCAACAGCGGGTTCTGAAAGAAATTTATACCGACTGCAACACCGGCAAACAGATGAACCGGCTCTTGCAGGGCGACGTGGGCAGCGGTAAAACCATTGTGGCGTTTATTGCCATGTTGCTGGCTATTGCCAACGGCGCGCAGGCCTGCATGATGGCCCCCACCGAAATCCTGGCCGATCAACACTATAACGGCCTGAAACCCTATGCCGACGCGATGGGCCTGAACATTGGCATTTTGACCGGCTCTACAAACAAGAAAAAACGGGTTACGCTCCACGCCGATTTGCAGTCGGGGAAGATGCACATTCTGCTGGGCACCCACGCCCTGTTGGAAGATGTGGTGCAGTTCAAAAACCTTGGCCTCTGCATCATCGACGAGCAGCACCGCTTTGGGGTGGCGCAACGGGCCAAAATGTGGGCCAAAAACCCGGTAGTGCCGCCCCATATTCTGGTGATGACGGCCACGCCCATTCCCCGAACCCTGGCCATGACCCTCTACGGCAACCTCGACCTGTCGGTGATTGACGAACTGCCCCCCGGACGCAAGCCCATCAAAACGTTGCATAAATACGATAAACACCGCTCCGAAGTGTTTGGGTTTATGCGGACTGAACTCGAAAAAGGGCGGCAGATTTATGTGGTCTATCCCCTGATCGAAGAGTCGGAGAAGCTGGATTACAAGGATTTGACGGACGGTTTCGAGGGAATGCAGCGGGCGTTTCCACGGCCCAAATACGAGGTGGGGATGTTGCATGGCCGGATGTTGCCCTACGAGAAGGACGACGAAATGAAGCGGTTCCTGAAAAAAGAAACCCACATTATGGTGGCTACCACGGTGATCGAGGTAGGCGTGAACGTGCCGAATGCCAGCGTGATGGTGATTGAAAGTGCCGAACGATTTGGCCTCTCGCAGTTGCATCAGTTGCGGGGGCGCGTGGGCCGCGGTGCCGACCAGTCGTATTGTATTCTGATGACGGGCTACAAACTCAGCACCGACACCCGCACCCGGCTCGAAACGATGGTACGCACCAACGATGGCTTCGAGATTGCCGAGGTCGATATGCAGTTGCGCGGCCCCGGCGACCTGACTGGAACGGCCCAAAGCGGCATTATGGATCTGATGATTGCCGACCTCGCCAAAGACGCGGCCATCCTGACTGCCGCCCGCGAATCGGCCCAGCAAATTCTGGAAATAGACCCGCACCTGGTGTTGCCGCAGTACGCCCCTATTCGCAATCAGTTGGATCGGTTGAAGAATAAAAAAGAGAGCAACTGGGGCCGGATTTCGTAACGCAGTTTGTCGGTAGGTTGGGTAACCTGTCTCCTGAATAGCCTAATACCTACAAGGATGCGGAGAATAACGCGATTATTTGCCGCATTTTTGCGGAGAATAATGCGTTTATTTGCTGCAACATACTGAACAGGCTGTGGCAATATACATTTATCACCATAAGGACTGGACCAATTTTACCGGGAACGACACGGCCCACTGACCGAAGAACGTTTATTCGGCTGGCATTCCGCTCTCTTCCCATCGGGCTATAGTGGTATGTATAAAATAGAAGTAGCCCGGTATCGCACAGGCGAAATGCAGATCGTTTCGGGGGCTACGGGGAAAGAAAAAGTCCATTATGAAGCTATTGCCCCGCAGTTGGTAAAATCCGAAATGGACAAATTTCTCCACTGGATCAATGGGGAAGTTAAACTGGACCCTGTGCTGAAAGCAGCTATTGCCCATTTTTGGTTTATCATCATTCACCCATTCGACGATGGTAATGGCCGGATGGCCAGGGCAATTTCGGATTTGTTATTGACCCGTGCCGAAAATAGCCCGGAGCGATTTTATAGCATGTCGAGTCAGATACTGGTAGAAAGAAAACGATACTATGCCGCGTTGCAAACCGTTCAGCACAGTAGTGGTGACATTACAGAATGGTTAGACTGGTTTCTTCAATGCCTCAAAAACGCCTTGTTAGAAACAGACCGCACGTTGCAAAAAGCCCTGCGTAAAGCCGCGTTTTGGCAGATACACGAGCATACGCCTTTACATGAACGACAACGATTGGTGCTGAATAAACTATTGGATGGATTTACCGGAAAATTAAAATCATCGAAGTGGGCACGGATAGCCAAATGTTCACCCGATACAGCCTTACGTGATATAAAAGACCTACTCGAAAAAGGAATTTTGCAGCAAGAACAGGAAGGCGGACGCAGTACAAACTACGAACTGACAGAATTTTAAAAAATACTTCGTAACAAAAACAGATCTACTTGTGCGCGGACTAAACAAAGTAACGCTTATCGGCAACCTCGGTAAAGAGCCTGAGATGCAGCAACTCGAAGGCAATGTCAGCGTCGCCAAATTTTCACTGGCAACAACCGAAACGTTCAAAGACAAAAACGGGCAGACCCACAGCAACACGGACTGGCACACGGTGGTGCTATGGAGCAGTTTGGCTGAGTCAGCGCGTAAGTATCTGACCAAAGGCAGCCTTGTGTTTGTGGAAGGCAATCGGACCGACGCGGCTCAAAACCCGTAGCTACGACGATAAAGAAGGCATCAAATGCTACGTTACGGAAGTGGTGGCCGAGCAACTGATTATGCTCGATAAAAAAACGGGAAGCGACGA
>JAJAYX010000027.1 GCA_026785985.1 Rudanella sp.
CGCCATCGCCCACCACGCAGGCCACCAGCAGATCGGGGTTATCGAGGACGGCCCCGAAAGCGTGCGATAGGCAGTACCCCAACTCGCCCCCTTCCTGAAACTGGCCGGGGGTGCCGGGCACCAAGTGGCTCGGCAAACCGTAGGGCCACGAAAACTGGCAAATCAGGTTGGTCAGCCCCGTCAGGCCCGGCGCATACTGCGCGTCGAATTCGCCCAATGTTCCTTCCAGAAAGAGATTGGCAAAAATGGCCGGTGCCCCGTGACCCGGCCCGGTCACCAGCAGGACGCTGGCGTCGGTATCCTGAATGAGCCGGTTCAGGTGGGCATAAATCAGGTTCAGGCCCGGCTGCGTTCCCCAGTGACCAAGCAGGCGGGGCTTGATATCGGACGCTTGCAAGGGTCGTTCGAGCAGAGCGTTGTCGCGCAGGTAGAGTTGGGCGGCACCTAAGTAGTTGGTGGCCTGCCAGTAGCGGTGCAGTTGCGCCAGACGTTCGCCTTTTGAAATGATTGTTGGACTTATGGATTCAGTCATTGCGTTATTAGTTATTGAGTGATTGGTTATTGCATTGTTGGCAATCAGCGATTTTCTACTAAAAAACTAATAACCAACTACTTAATAGCCAAAATCTGCCGGGTATGGCGGGCAATCATGAGTTCTTCGTTTGTTGGAATGACGCGTACGACGGGTGTGTGGCCTTCAGGGGAGATGACGGCCGCATTGTCCGCGTTCCGTTGCGCATCGAGCGCGATGCCCAGAAAATCGAGTTGAGCACAGATACCCGCCCGAATCGCGGGGGCATTTTCGCCGATGCCGCCCGTAAATACCAACGTATCGAGGCCATTCAGCACCGCCACCAGCCCCCCAAGCTGCTTTTTGGCGAGGTAACAAAACAACTCGATGGCTTCGGCGGCAGGTGCGCTTTGGGGAGCCTGTTCGAGCAACTCCGCCATATCCGAACTGATGCCCGACACGCCCCGCAAGCCCGACTCGTCGTTGAGCAGTCGGCTCAGACCCGGCGCGGCCAGGTGCCCATTGGCCGAATCGTCGGGGCGGACGGCCGCTGCCGGGCCGCCGTCGGACCGCAGCAGATACAGCAAGACACCGGGGTCGAGATCGCCGGAGCGGGTACCCATCATCAGGCCGCCCGTGGGCGTAAACCCCATTGTGGTATCGATGCTTTCGCCTTGCCGGACAGCGGCCATACTGGCCCCGTTGCCCAGATGGGCCAGCAAAATACGTCCCTGCGCAACCGCACCCCCAGCTTCCCGGGCCAATTGCCCAAGCACATATTCGTAGGACAGTCCGTGAAAACCGTAACGAATTAATCCTTCGTCGGCCAGGTGGCGCGGAATCGGCAGGCGTTTGGCGCGGTCGGGCATAGTCTGGTGAAACGCCGTATCGAAGCAAACCACCTGCGGCAAATCGGGATACAATCGGATGACGGCTTCGATCAGGTTGATTTCGGCGGGCAGGTGATCGGGAGCAAACGGAATTAACGAGCGCAGATTGGCCAGCAGTTGGGGCGTCACCCGCTGGGGTACCCGGTACGTCGGCCCGCCATGCACCAATCGGTGGCCTGCCGCACTGAGTTGGAGGTTGGGTTGGGCATGAAGCCAGTCGAACAACACGGCCAAGGCGGTGGTATGGTCGGGCAGATCGTGTTGGGTCGTGTGCGTTTGGTGGTTAGCATCAATCGTTGTAAACTGCCCGTCGGGAAGCCCGATGCGGGTGAGTTTACCAGACAGCCATACTTCTTCATCCCCGTTCAGCTCGTAGACCGCGAATTTCAGACTCGACGAACCGCCGTTCAGCACGAGCAGGTGATGCCGTTGGGCAGCTGACTTTTTGTCCGGGGTCATGTTGATCGTAAGAAGACGCTCATAGCCGCTGACAACATGGCTATATTGTAACCGTAAAACTGTGGGGTTACGCGACAGGAAACTATGATAAGGCTCAGTCCATTAGCTGTCCGTTGTCAGTATTAATATTAGGACTTTCGCTCAGTCTCACCCGCGCGGCGGACCGTCCAAGCCCCTTGAGCGAAAGTCCTAAATATAACAAACGCCCGAACGGCTGATAATCCTTAGCCTGAAAGCCAGGCAGAAAGCCGATATTCGGGGATATTCCCATTCGCTACCGATATGCCTGACTTTATGATTCCTTTTTCCGATGGTCCCAAGCCTCAATCCATTCGCCGGGTTGCTTATTTTTCGATGGAATTTGCGATTGCTCAGCCGCTCAAGACCTATTCGGGCGGATTGGGCTTCCTGGCTGGTTCACACGTGCGAAGTGCCTTTGCCCTGCAACAGCCCATGGTCGCCGTGGGAATTCTGTGGAAATACGGGTATTACGATCAGATCCGTAAAGCCGACCAAACGATGGATGTCCAGTTCAGGGAAAAGCAGTATAGCTTTCTGCAACCCACCCAGTTGAAATTCCAGATACAAATCAATCATGCGTCCGTCTGGGTAACCGCGTACTACCTGCCGCCCATGATTTTCAACACGACACCGACGTATTTTTTGTCGACCGACTTACCCGAAAACGATTACCTCGCCCAAACGATTTGCCATAAACTCTACGATTCAAATCCCGAAACCCGCATTGCGTCGAGTATTTTGCTGGGCATTGGGGGGGCTAAATTGCTGGAGCATTTACAATTCACCCCGGACGTGTACCACATGAACGAGAGCCACCCCCTGCCGCTGGCTTTTTATCTGTACCACAAATTAGGGAGCGTAGAGGCTGTTCGGGAACGGTTGGTATTTACGACCCACACCCCCGAAGAAGCAGGCAATCCGCGCACCGACATTCGATTACTGGATCAAATGGGCTTTTTCGATTATATGCCTTTAGACGGAGTCAGGCGCATTACCGGCATTGCAGATGATTTGTTCAACTGGGCGTTGGGCGCACTTCGGCTGGCCGGACGAGCCAACGCCGTCTCGAAAAAACACCAGGAAGTGAGTGAACGGATGTGGCAGGGTTACCCCGATATCTGCCCGATTATTTCCATCACCAACGCCCAGAAACAGGCTTTCTGGAGTGACCCGATTCTGGACGCAGCCCTGGCTATCGACGACGATATTGCCCTGGCGGCCCGGAAGAAAACGAATAAACAAAGCCTGTTTCAGGAGGTTGCCGATCAGACCGGAGACCTCTACAATCCCACCGTGTTTACCCTGGTTTGGGCACGGCGGTTTGCAGGCTACAAACGCGCCGATCTGCTGCTGTCGGACCCGGCCCGCTTCGATCGGCTGATGACCAACACCCGTTACCCCGTGCAATTGATCTGGGCCGGGAAACCCTACCCGTTCGATTATGGCAGCATTGGTACCTTCGACCGGCTGGTCCACGTGGCCAAACACTACGTGAACTACTCGGTGCTGACTGGTTACGAAATGCATCTTTCGAGACTCTTGAAACAGGGTGCCGACCTGTGGCTGAACACCCCCCGTCTGACGCGCGAAGCCTCGGGCACCAGCGGCATGACAGCCGCCATGAACGGAGCGATTAATTGCTCGACCAACGACGGATGGGTACCGGAGTTCGCCCAAAATGGGGTCAACAGCTTCGTATTGCCCGAAGCCAGCCTCAACTGGCCCGCCCACGAGCAGGATGCCTTCGACGCCGACAACCTGTTTACACTCCTGGAAACGGTCATTTTGCCCATGTATTACGAACAGCCCGACCAATGGCTTGGCATGATGAAAAACAGTATGCGCGATGTAGTACCCTATTTCGATTCCGATCGGATGGCCGTCGAGTATTATGAGAAGTTGTACTCCCTTCCACAGGGGCTTACCGGGTCTGTGGAATCGGCAAGCGGTTAGGAGCGGTGAGGTTTGACCAGACTACAGGAACGGTTAAATTTTGGTCACAGAAAATCGGAGCGCCGAACCGGAGGGATTTTCAGTTAGATTAGTTGGTAAAAAACCGGAGCCTGATCGATCAGCGGCTTGATTTGGGGCCAGATTTCGGGCCAGCAATCTTCTCCGCGTTGGCCCAGCGCGGTGGGATGTTTGCCGTTGGTGCCCAGGCTGGGGCGGTAAGCGTCGTTGTAGAACTGAATCAGGTCGGGTCCCCACCACAGAAACATGGGCGACTTCGCGTGCAGGATAACGCTCAGGATGGTGCGCAGGCTCTGGGGCCACTGGTCAGGGTTGCCGACAGCGGTAGCGGCCCAATCGAATTGCCGGGTCAGGGTGTTCATTTCGCCACCGCCGGTAAGAAATGGAATCATTGCGTGAATCGTACCGGACTTCATGGTAACAGAGTCAGGCTTGACGTATATAGCACAACTACAAAACTGGATTTTTGCTTATGATAAATCAACTGTTTGCTGCGCGATCGCCGGGAAACTCGGCCTGGACATCACGAAGGCTCATTTGATTACCACTTTTCCTTAGGTTGTTCTGTGACAACCCGCCATACCTACCCCACGACAGCGTCTAAAAAACAGACTTTGAGCGCATGAGCAACCTGACCTAAATCGAACGAGGATGTCGGCTTTTGGATATAGCTGTTAATGCCATACTGGTACGCCGCCGCCACCTGTCCCGGGTGGATGCAGGTTGAGATCATCACCGTTGGAATGTGCCGAAGCGCCGGGTCAGCCTTGATCGCTACCAGGGCTTCCAGTCCGTTCATTTTAGGCATATTCATATCCAGCAGAATCAGGTTCACCGACTGGGGCGTTGGCTCCTTAGTCCGGCTATGCAACAAGGCCAGCAAATCCGCGCCATCTTTTGCTTCAACAATGGTAACCGACGGATCTACCCCCTGGATGGCCTCACGAATAAAATAACGGTCATCGGCGTCATCGTCGGCTACGTAAACAACTGATTTAGAATAGTTCATTGCTCAAGTGGATTACGCAACACGGATTAAGAAGCTGTTTGAGTAAATCTTTTGGACCGCAAAAGGTGCTTTTAAGCCAGAATTCTCGGTGAAAAAGCCCTCTTTTTTGTTTCCAAAATTTAACCCGACCAGCTTTATAAAACAAAGATTGGGGGTATCGGAGGGGTTTGACTATGACGAACGTCAACCCGGGATATGATTGTTTTCCGAACCAATTCCCTGCGGTTAGCGTCTTTTCGGCGGCTCTGTATTTCGTTCGATTCGTGTAGATTGGTCGGCGCATCGGTTTCAATAGCCCGTAGCCGAACCCGGTAACGGTCATGCAGTCGGGTGACCGGTATCATAGCCGGGCCAGGCTGGTACCTCTATCTTTACGCCATTCCCGATGCGCCTTCAGGTGATTACGGGTCTGTTATACGTCGTTTACGCCGACGTGTGGCCAGAGTTACCTTCCTTTCCTCACCAAATTAATCAAGAATCAGTACGATGGTACAGCCACAACCAGTAATTGGCTTTTTTGATAACGTGGCCGAAGCGCAGCAGGCAGTCCAGAAACTGTTAGGCAGTGGCTTCTCCCGCGAGGTGCTTAGCTTGTCTACTCAGACCGGCCTGGACACAACGAGCAGCCCTGCGAACACCAGGCCCACCGATGCGGAAAACAGCACGGGCCGGTTTCTCTTTTCCCTCTTTGGAAGCATCGAGGAGGCCCGGCCAGGCGTGGCCCGGCCAAGCGTGGCCCGGCCCGGCCTGGAATAAACCGTCACGATATCGCCCGCCGGAACGGTGCCTACGTGACGGTTCAGGCGCAATCGGCCGCCGAAGCCGAACGGGCCGTCGATCTGCTCAACCGCGCCGGAGCCGTGAGTAATTAACCATGCCGGGCCAAGTCAGGCGGTTTTTTTGATCTACGCTACCAGTTGGCCCGGCGCAGTTTGTTGGGTTGCAGCACCCGGATACCCGACCCGACCAGTTCGATCAGGCTATTCCCTGGGCAGTTATACATACCGGCATGGGCCATCCGCTGTACGTAGCGGACCGTTCGACAGGGGCTGACTAATCAGGCCGGAAACCGCCAGTGCCTACGTAGGTGAGTTGGGTGGCTGGTCGTTCGGCCAAACCTAAGCCCTGCATGATTTTTCGGGGAAGTGCGGCGGCACGTCCAACCCACTTTTATTTTTCCTATTTTATATCAGGTACGGGTATGATTAAAGTCACCTCATGGAATTTGGATGGAATTTGGCGATTCACTTCCTTTGCTAAACAAACTAAACGTCAACGTTATCTTTCATTTTCAGTCAGGCAAGAGCGAGTAAACGCTTAAAATAAATAGACTAAACCATTAATAACCATGAAGTTGTGCAAAACGCTACTGGCAATCGGGTTAACCGTCGGTTGGTACGGCTGCTCGCCGGACGGCTCCAAACAGCGGGCGCAGGAAGCTCCCACCGACCCCGTCGAGGTCACCAACCAGCCGGAAACACACGGCATCGAGATCAAGGAAGTGGAGCTGACAACCCCGCTCGACCAGGGTATGGCCAAAGCAGGTCTCGGTATTTACGACGTGAAATGTGGTTCCTGCCACAAACTCGATGAGTCGCGGATAGTGGGTCCCGGCTGGAAAGGCGTTACCCAACGGCGCAAACCTGGGTGGATCATGAACATGATTACCAACGTGGACATGATGCTCGAAAAAGACCCCGAAGCTC
>JAJAYX010000028.1 GCA_026785985.1 Rudanella sp.
AACCACACCATTCCCCCCGGCCCAGGAACGGTTTCCCCCCGGCCGCATACCTCCGTCCTAACCCCTCAAAAACGGCAGGATGGGCCATCTTCAGGTCGTTTTTCTCGTCCCGGTAAGTATTGGGGTAAATGGAGAGACAATAATTGGGGGGTTAGGAAGCATTTTGGCTTACGCTCAAAGCCGCACGACAAACTCCGTTCCTTCGCCTTCCACACTCGCTACCGTCATGGTACCGCTGTGCCCCTTGGTCACGATGTCGTAACTCAGCGAGAGGCCCAATCCCGTACCTTCGCCGGTCGGCTTGGTGGTGAAGAAGGGTTGGAAGATTTTCTCTCTGATCGAATCAGGAATACCCGTCCCGTTGTCTTTCACCCGGATTTCGAGTTTACCCGCTACCTGTTGGGTACTGACAATCACCTTTGGGTTGGGCTTTTTACATTCGTTGGCCGCGTAAAACGCATTGTTGTAGAGATTCAGCAACACCCGACCAATGTCCTGGGGGATGATGTTTACTTTGGGTAAATTTTTATCGCCAATGAACTGATAATCAGCCCTAAACTGGCGGGTCGAACTGTCTTTGACTTTGGCCATCATGCCGTGGTAGCTCAACCGCAAATACTCATCCGCCAGGGCGTTAATGTCGGTCAGCTCTTTTTGTCCCGTACTACTGCGGGAGTGTTCGAGCATCCCTTTGACAATAGCCGAGGCCCGGCTGCCGTGATGGGTGATTTTTGATAAATTCTGCTTTAAATCGCCCGCTATTTCCAGGGCAATGTCCGTATTGCCCAACGTCAACTCTTCGTTCATCTCATCCACCAGTTCTCCGCTCACTTCCGAGAAGTTCTTGACAATGTTCAGGGGGTTCTGAATCTCGTGGGCAATTCCCGCCGTAAGTTCACCCAACGAGGCAAGCTTCTCTTTTTGAACGAGTTGAGCCTGGGTGGCGTGGAGTTCGGCAAGGGCTTTTTCGGCTTTATCCCGCTGATGGTTTATCTCGTCTTTCTGACGGTGCAAAAGCCTATTGGCCCGCTGCTTCTGAAAATAGCCATAGACCATGAACCCCAACAACAAGGCTACCAATCCTAAACCGGCCAGCAGGTAATTGCGTTGCTGGTTTTGGTTTTTTACGTCTGCCTGCGATAGCTCTAACTGCGAGACTTTCAGGGCTTTTTCGTTTTCCGACAGGGCCAATTGCTTCTCTTTGTCTTGTTTGGCCGCTTTTTCCTGCAAGTATTGGAGCCGCTGCACATCGCGTTCTTTGTTGGCTAATTGGGCTGCCTGGTCTTTGATGCTCAGCTCCTGCGCCTGTTGTTTGGTCAGCAGGGTTTGTTTTTGCAATTGGGCAGACGTGAGTTCCTGCTCATATTTGAGGGCTGTCTCCTTTTTGTCGAAATCATACTGGAGGGTGGTTGCCGCAATATTGTTGCTGTTTTGCTGGTTAATGACCAGGTTTTTAGTGCTGGTGTATAGTTTGTAACTCGCTAAGGCCCCGGCATTATCGCCCTGCAAATCCTGTATCTCGCTCAGGGTTTGGTAGCTTTCATACAACAGTTTTAACTCGCCGACTTCGGCAGCCAGCATCCTCGAACTATCAGCATACACGTTTGCTTTTCGCAGAGCATCGGTTTTGTTGGGTATCGAAACGGCCTTTAAAAGCGCAGTATCGTTGCTTTTGGCAACGTTCAAATACACTTGCCCCAACCCACCGTAAGCCTCCGACTCCCCTGATTTATTACTCACCGATTTACAGCTTCGTTTACCCCTTTCCAGAAACTCGATGGCTTTTGGATAATTGCCCTGGCCCAAATAAACCAACCCTATATTGCTGATAATAACTGCTACTGCTTGCCGCTGTTTTAATGCTTCGTACATCGTCAAAGACCTCTGGCAATAGTTCAGGGCTTTGGCATAATCACCCTGCAATCGGTACACCTCACCTATATTACCGAGTGCAAAGGCTATTGCTTCTTTATACTTCCATTCTTCCGCGATTTTTAAACTCTTTTCGTGGTATTCCAGGGCTTTGGGATAGTTAGACATCGCTGAATAAATACTCCCTATACTTCCTAACATGGAGGTAAGATAAAATTTATCGTTGAGTTCCTCGGCTACTCGCAGACATTTCAACGAATAGTCAAGTGCATTGGGATAATCAGATTTTGTCTTATAATTAATAGCAATTATAGCGTAGGAAATCACTATTCCATCTTTCCATCTCAATTGTTGGGCAAGTGCCAATGCCTGGTTAGCGACGTTGATGCCTTCATTGGGGTCGATGCCATAATATTCAAAACTTATCCGGTTCAGTAATTTTACGTGGTTGGTGTCGCGTTTGGCGCGGGGCAGTTCGGCCAGCAACGAGTCAAGGCGGGCTTTCCCTACTTTGGCTTGGGCGAAAGCGGTGCTGCCTATGAGGGTAAAGAGAAGGGTTACCAGCAGGAGCATTAGTCGATTGGTTTTCATACAGAATGACCGTCAAAAAGGTGGGTAACTATAAGTACAAACAGGTAG
>JAJAYX010000029.1 GCA_026785985.1 Rudanella sp.
GACGACATATCGTAGCGGGCCGTGGCCGTAACGAGGTATTTATCCAGGTAGTCGTAGCTCACGCGGCCAAAGTAAGCAAAGTAAGCCCGCTCCGAGAGGCCCGAGCCGGCATTGGCAAATTGAAATTCCCCTCTGGCATTAGCAAGTCCTTGCTGGTTGCGCACGCTGCGGTAGAAATTGGGGTCGGTACTTGCGAAGTTGAAGCCCGTGTAGCTCAGGTTGTTGTTGCGAATCTGCTGATACTCCATCCCGCCTACCGCACTAATCGTGTGGTCGCCGAAGGTGCCGTCGTAGTTGAGCGTATTGGTAAACACTTGCTGTACGCCCTGCGAGCGGTTGTCGCCGAATTCGTTGGTGTTGCGCTCCTGACCCAGCTCCAAGGCTGTATAGCCCGGCCTCCAAGCGGTATTGTTAGAGTTGCCGTAATCGAGCGCGGCTACCGAACGCAGCTTGAGTCCCTTGAATATCTCCAGCTCCCCGTAGATGTTGCCCAGCAGGCGCAGCGAGCGGTCGGTCTGATCGACGACTTGGTTGATAGCGGGCGTATTCAGGATCGTCAGGCCGGCTACGTTCAGGTTGCCAGTGTAGCCGTAGCGGTTGTTGGGTATGGAGTTATCGACGTCGCGGTAGTTGAAGAAAGGTGGCATCTGAGCGGCAGCAGAGTAAAGAAACCCGTCGCCGCCGGCGTTGCTGCCGCGCTGAGTCTCGTTGTAGGCAATCGTGAGGGCCTGGCCAAACTTCAGGCGCTTGCCTACGCGGTGGTCGCTGTTGATCCGGAACGAATACCGGGTCAAGTCCCACTTCTTGACCATGGATTTTTGCTGGAACACGCCTCCCGAGATAAAGTAGTTGGAGTTTTCGTTCCCGCCCGAAAGCGACAGGTTGTAGTTAGAGATCGGGGCATTTGGCTGTACCACCGACTCGCGCCAGGTGTCGCGGTTATCTGTATTGAGCAGATTCCCGCCGGGCCGCAGACCGGGAGGCAGCACCAGAAAACCAGTCGCACCGGGCGCGGCACCACTCTGTGCATTAGCATTATTGAAGCTTTCCTGGGCCAGCTCGGCATACTGAGCCGTGCTGTTCATCTCCAAAAATTTAGGGAAATTCTGCACGCCCGTATACACGTCGAAGTTCACCCGAGGCTTGCCTTGCGCCCCCCGTTTGGTCGTAATGAGTACGACGCCGTTGGCTGCCCGCAGACCGTAGATAGATGAAGAAGAAGCATCCTTTAGTACCGAAATGCTTTCAATATCGTTCGGGTTAATTTGGTTGCCCGTTCCGTCACCGATGGGTACGCCATCCACCACGAAGAGCGGCTGGTTGTTGCCCACCGTGCTGATGCCCCGGATACGGATAGCCACCGGGCTACCCGGCGTGCCATCGACGTTGGTAATCTGTACGCCCGAGACACGGCCCTGGATGGCGGCCTCGGCGTTGGCTACGGGCAGCCTCGTGATGTCACGTGCCTGCACTGTACCGATAGACTCGGTGAGTTTGCGGGTGGTTTTCTGGCCGTAGCCTACCACGACCACTTCATTGAGTGAGCGGGTATCGGACTGGAGTGAAACGGATAGGGTACTCTTGTTCCCGATAGCAACCTCGGTGGCCTCATACCCCACCGATGAGATGACTAAGGTGGTAGCCCCGGTAGGTACACTCAGCCGGAACTCGCCCTCCGAATCGGTGGTGGTGCCGTTGGTAGTTCCTTTGATCAGGACGTTGACACCCGGAATGCCCGGCCCCCCGGCAGCATCGGTAACGCGGCCCGTTAGGGTGCGGGTTTGTGCGTACAATGCCCCGTTCCAGGCCAGCAGCAGCGTCAGTACCAGCAGCAAACGGGTTGGCACTAATCGAAATACGTAGTGATTCAACAGCATAATTTTTTCGTTAAATAGTATTTTGGTCACAAATAACATAAAGCCAAAAAGACTATCTGGGTGGGTCTGGGTGGGTAGGCGTGGGTAGGATGCTTCCAAACGGGCTTCTTTTAGAAATATTGTCACTCCGAAATCTTCGGGCTATTGTCACTTTCACTAATGCACATTTATCTTCGTTACCTCTTTCTCCTGTTGGCAGGCGAGTCACTGGCCCAGCCTTATCCTCCTGTTCACTTCGGGATGACCACTACTACCCGTTTTGCCACCCGAATTCCCAAAACCGCGCAGTTGCTGACGACCGCCGAACCGGGTCAGATTCGTATCCTCGTGTATGGTCAGTCTATCAGCAGGCAGGATTGGTGGCTGGAAGTCAGGAGTTTTCTGAAACAGCGCTATCCGAAGGTGACCATCACGATGGTTAATCGGGCCATTGGCGGGTTCAGTTCCGAACGTCTGAAGCAGATGGTTGAGAATGATGTGATGGCTTTTTATCCCGACCTGATTCTTTTGCACGACTACGGCAACCAACCGGATTACGAACAGATTATCCGCAGCATCCGCAGCCGAACGACGGCGGAGGTGGCCATTCAGACCGACCACGTGGCGGTGGGCCAGAACGATGCCTGGCACGACCAGCACAGTTCTGTCTGGTTACCGGCCCTGTGCGATACCTATGGCCTGGCCCTGATTGACGTCCGGACGGCGTGGAAGGCTTACTTAGCTAAGCATCGATTAGCCGCTTCGGC
>JAJAYX010000030.1 GCA_026785985.1 Rudanella sp.
CTGCTAAGGCTTAGGGCTTTGATCAGAGGTCAGTTGCATAATGACCATTAATGACGTGCAGCATAATGACCAATGACAATTCAATCGTTCGGCAGATTTGGGGTGATGCCGACGTGATTCTACTTGTTTTTGCGGGTTCGGCGGCTGAGTTCGCGCTCAACAAAGCCGTTGACTGGTTGTTTTTCACGGGCAAGCTCCCCGCCGACCCCATTGCCCGGCTTTTTTCGACGGTGCGCTATGCCCAGGAAATCGTGTTTGCGCCCGAAGAGGAGGCCCGGCAGGCCGTGGGCCGCATGGCCTCCATTCATGGCGGAATAGAACGCAAGCGCGGTTACGCCATTCCCGACTGGGCCTACCGCGATGTATTGTATATGCTCATCGACTATTCGGAGCGGGCCTACACCCTACTCCACCGCCCCCTCCTGCCCGGCGAGCAAACCGAACTTTTTGAGGTGTTCAAAGCCGTGGGTGCGGGCATGGGCGTTCCCGACTTGCCCACCACCTATGCCGATTGGAAAACAGACCGGCAAACCCACCTCGACCGCGACCTGGAACGAAGCCAATTCACCGACCGGCTCTTTCAACGCTACCGCGAACAGTTGGGCAGTTGGCGATATGATCTGCTACGTCAGGCAATGGCGGTGCTAGTGCCAAACGTAGTGATTGACCATCTACAGTTACCCAAAAAACCGTTTTTGGCCCACTCCATTGGGCTGTATCGCCTGCTGAACAGCCTCGGCTTGCGTTCAGTGGTGCAGCGGGTGTTGTTGCCAACCGAGTATCTGGGGCAGATTCGGGCACTGGACAAACGGTAGGGTGTTGTGTTCCGATTACTGTTTAAAACAATCTGGCTGTTGATTAACTGAATTTGCAGAATTCTTGGCAGTAAATAGAAGAAAAACTACCCATTTTTCATTTAGTAGATAAAACAGGTTATCATGTGTTAACCTATTCTTCAATATGCGTAGTCTGTGCTTTATCCCCTAAATCACTGTCCCCCCATCGGCATAAAACAGGCTTCCTGTAGTATACGATGAGGCCGACGAAGCCAGGAACAGGGCCATTGGGCTAATTTCGTCGGTGGTACCCATGCGGGCAATGGGAATGTTTCGTATGAAGTGATTCAGCATTTTTTCGTCCTGCCACAAAGCCTGGCTGAATTTAGTTTTGATGAGGCCGGGGCAAATCGCGTTCACCCGGATCCCATCAGTACCCCACTCTTTAGCCAGCACTTTAGTGAGCATGTTCAGGCTGGCTTTGCTCACACTGTAGAGACCCAAACCAGGGTCGGGAGTGTGGCCCGCAATGCTGCTGATCATGATGATGCTGCCCCCCCCGCGCGATTTCATGCTGGGGTAACACAGCTTGCTCAACTCGAAGGGAGCCTTCACATTGGCCAGCATGATTTTGTCAAAAGCCACGCCATCGGCATCGAGCGAGGGGCCGAAGACCGGGTTCGTGGCCGCGTTGTTCACCAGAATGTCGATGCCACCATAGGTCTCGATGGTGCGGTCAACGAGGGTTTTGAGTTGACCCATGTCGCCAACGTGGGCGGCAATGCCGGTGGCCTCACCCCCGGCGGCTTTAATATCGTTGGCAAGGGCATCGCAGGCATCCTGTTTTCGGCTGCTCACGATCACTTTAGCACCGAAACGGGCAAAAACGCGGGCCATATCTTCGCCAATACCTTTGCTGGCTCCAGTGATAATGGCAACTTTTCCGGTAAGGTCAAAAAGGCTTTGTTCAGCCGTTTTTGTGGGTTCTGTGGTCATGGTTTTAGTTTTGAGTACGAAGGTAGTCAAAAGGAGTAGTCCCCCGTTCCTCCCTTTTCTCTTTCCTCCCGTCTCGGTTTTCCCTAATTTTGCGTCGAACTATTCCAGATAGCCTCCACCGTATGACAAATAATCCCCGCGAATTCCCCCCCTTTGTGAAGACCTGGCAACAATTGTACGGGGTTGTGATGGGCGCGTTAGTTGTTGAAATCATCCTGTTTTACGCCCTAATGGTCTGGTTTTCATGAGTATTGTAGACTGGAGCGTGTTGGGCCTGACACTGGCCATCATTATTCTGTACGGCATTTATCGGAGTCGCGGGAGCAACAGCATGGACGATTACCTGCTGGCCGGAAACTCCTTGCCGTGGTATCATGTCTGCCTGTCGGTGATGGCCACGCAGGCCAGCGCAATCACCTTTTTGTCGGCACCGGGGCAGGGTTTTTCTGATGGAATGCGGTTTGTGCAGTTCTATTTTGGCTTGCCCCTGGCTATGGTCGTCCTGTCGATCACGTTTGTGCCCATCTTTCACCGACTTAAAGTTTATACGGCTTATGAGTTCTTAGAGGGTCGTTTCGATAACCGGGTCAGGAGCCTGACGGCTATTCTGTTTCTGATTTCGCGGGGTCTCTCCACCGGCATTTCCATTTATGCCCCGGCCATTATTCTGTCCACCATTCTGGGTTGGAACATCTATTGGACGAACCTCCTGATGGGCAGTATCGTACTGATTTACACCGTATCGGGTGGCACCAAAGCCATTTCGCACACCCACCTCCAGCAAATGATGATTGTGACGGGGGCGATGGCCGTGGCAGGCTATATGACGGTTCACATGATGCCCGAAGGCGTGGGTTTTGGCGATGCCCTGCAAGTGGCGGGTAAAGCCGGACGCATGAACCTGATCGACCTGAAATTCGACCCGAACAGCCGGTATAATTTGTGGTCGGGTTTGATTGGCGGGTTCTTTCTGCAACTGTCCTATTTCGGCACCGATCAATCGCAGGTGGGACGCTACCTCACGGGGCAATCGGTGGGGCAAAGTCGGTTGGGACTGTTGATGAACGGGATGCTCAAAGTGCACATGCAGTTCCTGATTTTGCTGGTGGGCGTGCTGGTATTCGTGTTTTACCAGTTCCGCGAGTCGCCGGTTTTCTTCAACACCATCGAGACCGACAAACTCAGGCAGAGTCAGTATGCCCCGGCTTATAATCAGCTCGAAAGCAAGCATCAACGGCTCACCACCGAACGCCGGAAACAGGTTATGAACCTCCAGTTGGCCCTCAAATCCGACAATGATCCGGGAGTCGAAACGGCCCGCACGCAGCTTTTAGAAGCCGACGCAGCCATCAAAACCAATCAGGGTGAGGTGGTCAAACTGATCAAACAAAACAACCCCGCTGC
>JAJAYX010000031.1 GCA_026785985.1 Rudanella sp.
ATATCGTTAAGGTTGAAAATAAACCATCAACCGGGCGATACAGCCATTACCGAATTAAAATGAATAATGTAAAATGATCAATGGAAAATGTTTGCTAATAAGCCATTATACATTATACATTACATGCGTCAGGGTGTCAGATTCAGTGAAATAGACTGGTCTAACTGAGTAATCTTGTCAAATACCATGCGTTGCATTCGCTGCACCTGGTCATCGCCCTTTAATCGGGCTACAATGCTGTCGAGCGCAATCATGCTCAGAATTTCCTGGGTGTCATATACCCCCATTCCCCGGTAGTGATCAATGCGCTCCGAGATAATGGCGGCTGCCTGACGAACGAAATACTCCTCTTCAGGTTGCGATTTCAACCTTAGTTCTCTGTCGGCAACTTTGATGCGGATAGATAAGGGGTCTTCCATCGCTTCGAGGGGCACCTATCGGAGAAACCCGTATAGTAATGCGGGCAACAAGTCGATGGGTTGGGCCTTTTCTGGTTTAAGACAAAGTACTCAAGTGAGCAATTACCTGCTCAATTTCCCGTATGTACTCGTCGAGTTTTTGCTTTAATTCGGTGTTATCGGCTGCACCAGCCTGATTATCCTTCACAACGTTACCATTTTTTGTCGGTAAAGTAAAGGAATCACCTTTACTAAGCAATTTTTTAGGTAACTCTCTTAGTTTTTTACGCAAATCTTTATTGCTTTCCAGCAACGCGACTTTTTCCCGTTCGAGTCGCTGAACCGCCCCACCAAGCTCAACTGAATGCTCCTGCAACTGAACGATTTTGTTTTCCAGTTGGGTCAGCATTGCTTTCAGTTGCGTCTCGGTGATCATCGTTTACTTTCTGATTACCGCCCCTAACTCCCGTTCAAATGTGCCCATCAGCCGTTGCATAGTTTTGTCGATCACTTCGTCGTTGAGCGTTTGGGTGGTGTCTTGCAGCGTGAAACTAACCGAATACGACTTTTTGCCCGTCCCCAGGTTTTCGCCCTCGTATACATCGAACACCTGCACGTTCCGAAGCAGTTTACGCTCGGTCTGATGCGCCAGTTTGCTGATCTGGTCAAACGAAGTGGCTTTATCGAGCACCAGCGAAAGGTCGCGCCGAACATCGGGGAAACGCGGAACTTCTTCGTATTTGGCTTTGCCGCTGTATTGTTTCATTAACGCCTGCCAGTCGAAGTCGGCATAGAAAACGGGCTGTTTCAGATCGGCGAGTTTGGTCAGTTTTGGGTTTACCAGCCCCAAACTCACCATTGGTTTTTTGTTGACCACATACGTCAGGCCATACTGAAACAGGGGCGAATCAGTCGGCTGAGTCTCGAATGAGCGCACCCGCAGACTGCTCAACACCCGCTGCACGGCCATTGCCAAGTCGTGAAAGGCCACCGGCCGGGATTTTTGCTGCCAGGTTTCGGCCTGTTGGTTGCCCACCATTGCCAGGCTCATCCGCATCGATTCCACGTATTTACGAGTGCCTTCCGCTGTTTCTTTCTGATGATATACCTTTCCGAACTCGAAAAACTTGAGGTCTTTTTGCCGCCGGTTCAGGTTATAAACCATCGCTTCAAGGGTCGAAAACAATAGCGATTGCCGCATCACCGACAGTTCGTCGCTCAGGGGGTTCAGCAGTGTTACGTCGGCACCGGGCAACACCGACCGGATGGCTTCGTGGTAGGCAGGGCGGGTGAGTGAGAGCGACATGATCTCGAAAAAACCGTTGCCCGCCAGCATTTCGCCAAGGCGACCCTGCAATTGGTTGACATACACCGTCGGAAACTCCGACAGCGAATCGGCCCGGAGTGCGGGTGAGAGCGGCACATTGTCGACTCCGTAAATCCGCAAAATTTCTTCGACAATGTCGGCTTCGCGCGTTACATCGACCCGGAAAGGCGGCACCACGGCCACGAACCCTGCATCGTTGCCCGCTTCCGAGGGGCTGGTGATGTTTTCCTGCCGAATGTCCAGCGCATTCAGAATCCGGGCAATCTCGTCGTGCTCAATGTTGATTCCAATCAGGCGGTCGATGTTGCGATACCGAACCGGCACCCGGAAATCGGCAACGGGCGTTGGGTAAATATCGATAATGTCGGAGGTCACTTTCCCACCGGCCACTTCCTGAATCAGTAATGCGGCCCGCTTGAGGGCATAAATAGGCAAATTGGGGTCGGTGCCGCGCTCGAACCGGAACGAGGCATCGGTGCGGAGTTCATGGTGCTGCACCGTTTGCCGAACCGAGGCCGCGCCAAAGTGGGCTGATTCCAGGAAAATCCGCGTGGTTTGTTCGCTCACGCCCGATTTTTTGCCCCCAAAAACACCGGCAATGCACATCCCTGCTGTTGCCGGGTCGTCGTTGCCGTTGCAAATCATCAGGTCGGTTGCTTTTAGCTTGCGCTCCACGCCATCGAGCGTGACAAAGGGGGTATCTTCAGGCAAGGTTTTTACAATGATTTGTCCCGGTTGGTATGCCGCATCACCGTTGCCACGGCCTGCAATCTGATCGGCATCGAAGGCATGAAGTGGCTGACCGAGGTCGTGCAACACAAAATTGGTTATGTCTACCACATTATTAATGGGCGTGAGGCCAATGCTCTTCAGCCGTTTCTTCAACCAGTCGGGCGATTCCCGAACGGTCAACCCGCTGATGATGACACCGGCATAACGCGGACAGGCTTCAGGGGCTTCCACCCGCACATCGAGCGTGAAATCGGTGGAGTCAACGTTGAAATCATCTACTGATGCCATGCAGAGGGGCCGACCCGTGAGGGCGTGCAGATCGCGGGCCACTCCCCAATGCGAGGCTGCGTCGATGCGGTTGGGGGTCAGCCCGATTTCGATCTGGTAATCGGGTTCGAGTTTAAAGTACCGGGCGGCCGGGGTTCCGTTGGGTAGGTCGGTGGTTAAGACCATAATGCCCGCATGGGAGTGACCAAGGCCAATTTCGTCCTCTGCGCAAATCATTCCCTCGGAGGCTGCCCCCCGAATTTTGGCTTTTTTAATGGTAAAGGGTTCGGCGGGCGATCCATCAGCAGAAACGGGGTACAGCGTTGCGCCTACCAAAGCCACGACCACCCGTTGTCTGGCGGCCACGTTGGGCGCACCGCAAACAATATGAAGCGGTTGGTCGGCTCCCACGTCAACGGTGGTCAGGTTTAGTTTATCGGCATCGGGGTGGCGTTCGCACGTCAGCACTGTGCCAAGCACAACCCCGTCTAACCCGCCTTTTATGGCCTCTATTTGTTCGATTCCTTCCACTTCCAGACCCGTGCTGGTGAGCATTTTGCCTACCTGTTCGGGATCTTCAGTCAGCTCGATGAACTGTTGCAACCATTTATACGAAACTGTCATGGGGCAAAGGTAAAGAGAACTAGAGTTTTTCCCCTGCTCCTACGGCAACGGGCAGTGTATTTTCGGCGGGCGGGAGGGGGCAGGCGTAGGTGTGATTATATACGCAATAGGGGTTGTAGGCCGTGTTGAAGTCGATTTCAACTCCGTTGCCGTTGAATGTGTTTTCCTTCAGGTCAATGTAACGCCCTCCGGCATACGTGGTTTTGCCGGATGTTTTATCTTTAAAAAGAATAGAATAGATATTGTCATGCTTAAGGATAAGCAATCGGCATACTTCACCCTGTAGTTTGAAAACGGCATGACCATACTTTTCGTAGGTCTCTTCAGATCCATCTGATAACGTAATTACCAATTTCTGGGTTTTATCGGCAAAAGGCTCAAATCGGGCAGTCACCAAGTAAGGGGAAGAGACCGGATAATAAGATAATACAGTAAATGCGGCTTTGTTTTCAATTGGAGAATCAGGACTCGTCTTAAAAAAAGTGTTTTTCTTTTCGCGTTGCTCGGCAAGCTGTTTTGTGAATAAATCAACAGATGCCTGGCTACTGACGCGGCCTTTGTCGCCCGAATTAGACTTGGGAGATAATACGAAGTAAAACACAAGTAGTAAAATGCCTAATAGGCTAAACCAAAGCAATTTTGTTAGCTTCATTATTGAAATATTTGTGGTAATTTGTGATTCAAAGTTGGGGCAAATAACGGATAAAGTACCCTAAAAATAATTTGAGTTATTCAACCCAGAGCTATGGCTAAAGTCCATCAACTAAAAACGTTTTCTTCCGAAAAAGGAAATCTGACCATTTTCGAAAACATGATTCCCGGAACAATTCAGCGGGTATTCTACATCTATGGAGCCAATGATTCGCCACGAGCTGGTCATCGGCACGTGAAAACCTGGGGGGCACTGATTTGTGTAGCCGGGAGTTGCCGGGTTTACACAAATGATGGTCATGAAGAAAAAACGTATCATTTAAACACGCCCGATCAATGTTTGGTGCTGGAACCACAGGATTGGCATGTAATGGATAATTTCACAGAAGATGCAATCTTGCTGGTGGTAGCCAACGAACCATATGATAAGGCTGATTACATCTCGAAACCTTATCCAAATACGCGCTTTGCTTCGGTAATGGCATGATCCCTTTTCTTGATTTAAAACGTTTAAACGACCGTTATCGCGAAAGTATACTCTCTGCTACATCCCGCGTTGCTCTGTCGGGCTGGTATATTCTGGGTCAGGAAGGGATAACCTTTGAACGGGATTTTGCGGCCTACACCGGCACCCGGCACTGTGTTGGCGTTGCCAACGGGCTTGAAGCCCTCACACTGACGTTGAAAGCCTGGGGGCTTCCGCCCAACAGCGAGGTGCTTGTTGCATCCAACGCTTACATTGCATCGGTGCTGGCGATTACACAGGCGGGCTTGGTTCCTGTTCTGGTTGAACCCGATCCGGGAACGTATAATCTCGATCCGGCCCATCTCGAAGCGGTAATCACCACCAGAACCAGGGCTATTTTGCCCGTTCATTTATACGGACGCTGTTGCGATATGGCCCCGATAAATGCCGTAGCCGAACAGCATGGGTTGAGGG
>JAJAYX010000032.1 GCA_026785985.1 Rudanella sp.
CCACCCCCACACCCGCCCCCCCACCAACCCCCATTATACCCTTGGGGGGCGGGGGGAAGTCCGCCATTTTCCCCCCCCGCCGGGCCCCGGGGCGCAACATAAGCGGGGGTGGGTTCCGGCGCGGGGGGCGTGTAGGTCGGGGCAAATTCAGGCGCGGGAGTTGGGGTGGGTTCGGCAACGGCGGGGGTGTCCCACCAGGCTAAATGCCGCCAATCGGTCGAGAGCAGTTTTTCGGGGAGGGTTGCCCCCTGTGGTTCCGTTTCCGATGCGTAGAAATTCGCCGACATATAGGCCAGAATCTCCTCGGCCAACACCCGTTCGTCGGTGTGCATTGCCCTGAACAACAGCCGCAGATCGCGGGCAGAAATATGACCCTGATACTCATCCAGTATGACTTTAACCCGTTCCCGAAGCGAGAGTCCGGGTGCAGGGTTGGGGCGGTCCGACGGTTCGGTTACGGGTGCCGGTTTGAGTGTTTCAGCCTGAGGAGCCGGGACTGAAACCACAGCAATAACAGGGCGCGCAGGAGCAACGGCTGGCGGACTTGTGCTATCCGGCGTTTGAACCGGATCCGCGACGTTGTTCTCCTTTTTGAGGTCGGCAATCAATTGCGGAATCCAGCGATCTTCAATGAACGAAGCTGAAAGCCCCATTCGCTCGCCTTCAGCCACAAAATCGTCTTCTTCGAGTTGGTGAAGCTGGTATTGCAGAGCACCGGGTCGAGTTGCATTCTCCCCACCGTTACCATCAAGGGCATCTTCGAGCCGTCGGCGGAGGTCAGCTAATTTTTCAAAATTGATTTGACGGCTAACCTCATTCACCAACCGACGGAATTCTTCGGCTGAAATTCCGTCGCGGGCGGCCTCGTCGGGCAGGCCGGTTTGCCGCCATTGGCGTTCTTTCACCTGCCCCCGCCGGAGCACAATTTCCTCAACAATTCGTGCCTGTAGTGTTGTCCTGTTCATTTACCTGCAAAAATACGGAAGCGGGCGAAGGATTAGCAATTGTCGTGGGCGGTCAGTTTTCCTGACCGCACCTCTCCTTACGGTTTCTGCGGCAGTAATTCGGCCAGCTTTTTACCCAGCACATCACCCCGCACGTTTTTGGCAATGATTTTGCCCGTTGGGTCAATCAGGAAGTTTTGGGGAATGGCCCGGATACCGTATTGTTTGGCCACGTCGTTCTCCCAGAATTTCAGGTCCGACACCTGCGTCCAGGCCAGGTTGTCTTTATGGATGGCGTTGAGCCAGGCTTCTTTCCCGGTAGAACGATCCAGCGAAATACCCAACACGGTGAAATTACGGTCTTTATACTGGTTGAAATTCGCTACCACATTGGGGTTTTCCTGCCGACAGGGGCCACACCACGATGCCCAGAAGTCAATCAGGACGTATTTGCCTCTGAACGTGCTCAGGGCCACGGCTTTGCCCGACGTGTCGGCCTGGGTAAACTCCGGAGCTATTTCCCCAATGGAGGTCATTTTGGCCGAAGCCAGCATCGTGGCGTAGTCTTTCCCGGCGGCACTGCTCTTTACTCCGTCCGCAAGCGACTCGAACAGCGGGGCAACGTCGGCATATTCCGGGGTCATACCGCCAAACGAACGCAGCGCGTCTAAGCTCACCAAACTTTGTGGATTGGCTTTTATAAATGCCTGTTGGAGTGTCTTTTGCTCGGCCTGAATGCCTTCATATCGCTTATACAACTGTTCCGTGAAGGCTTTGTCGTTTCGTTGTTCGGGCGTAGCTGTCTGCGACTCCTTCATGAGTTCGGCCATCTGCCCGTTCACCGTTTTAAGCGACACCTTCAGTTTCTGCATATCCTCGTTCAGGGGTGTACCCGTTATGGTTGCCTCCCGCAGGGTCTCAGTGCCAGACACCATTACAACGCCGGGTTCGAGGTAGAGGTTGGCGGCATCGATGGGGCGGGTCCGGCTGAATCCGGTTCCTGCCTTGTCGATATACAGTGTGGCCGGGGTAGCCGACTCAAGGGGGCCGCTGAACGAAAACGCACCCGCCTGAATCTGAACTGAATCCATCCGGGCGGCCGGCCCCGCTCCGTAGCGCAGGTAGGCTTTGGCGGGAGCGACCACATTGGTCATGTTTCCCTTGAGGGTAAAGTTGGTTTGCGCCCAAAGCAGGGATGGCGCAAGCAGGAGGAGGGAAGTGGTAAAAAACGGTTTCATCTTTTTGTTGGTTGAACGGGCTGTTTACCAGCGATGTAGTCGATTATGTTGGTGCAACTTACCGCTTTTTCGCGCTTAACTCAAGCAAAAAATATTGGGTAGACGGTTCGCTTTTTGCAGGGCTCTGCTCAATTTCAGCAGGAAGCCCGTAACCGAGTGACCCACTGGGCCGCTGCCAGTCAACAGATGAGTACCCTGCTTTCGTTATCGTCAATGCCTATCCTGGTTCTGCTACTGGCCCTGCTAAGTGGTTGGTTGTTTAACCAATGCACTGGTAATCAGTCGACCCAATCGACTAACGACACCCGGTTGAAGCCAACTGCTCTCGAATTCGACGGGTTTTCTTACCATTTGCTGCGGTATGGAGAACCCTATTTCATTGAAGGTGCCGGTGGGGTAAGCCATTTTGAGCGGCTGAAAGAATGCGGGGGAAACTCTGTTCGCGTTTGGGATGATTCGGATGCCGGGCAGATTCTGGACGAAGCCCACCGACTGGGATTAACGGTTATGTTAGGGCTGTGGGTTGAGCGCGAAATGGAAGGCTTCAGCTATGACGATCAACAGGCCGTGGCCCGCCAATACGAACGAATCCGAAAAACCGTCCTCAAATACCGTAATCACCCGGCCCTGCTGCTTTGGTGTGTGGGCAACGAGTGGGCACAGGGAGCTAATAATTTTAAGGTCTACGACGAAGTAAATCGACTGGCTACGCTGGTGCATGAGCTGGACACACACCATCCCGTCAGCACAGCCATTTCGCCCGATAGCAAGCGAGCCGTTTGGCTGGTGGCACAACGTTGCCCCGCCGTCGACATTTTGTCGGTGAATGCCTACGCCCTCACCGATCAGTTAGACGAGTTTTTTAAAAAAGGCGGCTGGGCCAAACCCTACATTATTTCGGAATATGGCGCACCCGCTTACTGGGAAACCCCCACCGATCCCTGGGGTGCCCCCGACGAGCCAACGAGTGAGCAAAA